>DASRUS010000089.1:0-14295 GCA_035687825.1 Myxococcota bacterium
CGGGGCGCTCGAAGGCGCTCCTCGAGGTGGTGGCCCGCCACGCGGACGGCTGGGACGTGAACCTCCCGCCGCTCCGCGCGCGGGTCGCCGAGGCCGAGGCGAGCCTGCGCGACGCCTGCGCCGCGCTGGGGCGCAGCCCACGGACACTCTCCCGATCCATGTGGATCTTCGCGAGGCCTGGCCGCGAGCGGGGCGATCCCGAGCTCGCCCACGAGTTTCGGCGCTGGAATCCCTGGTTCCGGGAGCTCTCGGACGCCGAGCTGGAGGCGGTGATCGCCTGCGGCCCCCCAGGGGAGGCCGCTGGTCGAATCGAGCGGATCGGCCGGGATCTCGGCCTCGAGCTGCCCATCGCGGACCTCTCGGGCCTTCCCGCCGAGGCCGCGGCCGCCGCGCTCCACGTCCTCGCCCCGAAAAAACCTGCGCGTTGACCCCGTGGCGTCTTGGGCCTAGGCTTGGCCCGGCCGTGGGATTCCGCGCCCATCCCGGCGGCCCTGAGCAAGAGCCCACTCGCTTCGTCTCGGCTCGACGCCGGAGGCTACGTGCGCGGACGCGGGTACCAGGGCGGGGTTTCGTTCGGACCGACCGTCACCCCGCCGATCGTGAAGCAGCTCCTCATCGCCAACGCGGCGGTCTTCTTCGGGCAGATCCTCTCCCAGGGCTGGCTCGGCTACGACCTGCTCTCCGCGCTCGGCGCCGTCGTGCCGCGCGAGTTCTTCGCCGGCCAGATCTGGCAGGCCTTCACGTACATGTTCCTGCACGGGGGCCTCGGCCACATCGCGGTGAACATGCTGACGCTCTGGATGTTCGGCGCGCCCCTCGCGCTGGCGTGGGGCGCGCGGCGCTTCCTGCGCTTCTACCTCCTGTGCGGGGTCGGGGCGGGGCTCCTCATCGCGACCCTGCCGTACGTGCTCGGCGCGGTGGGCCTGCACTTCCCGAGCCTCTCCCCCTCGATCCCGACGCTCGGCGCGTCGGGCGCCGTGTACGGCGTGCTGCTCGCCTACTCGCTCACGTGGCCCGAGCACACGATCATGCTGCTCTTCCCGCCCATCCCGATCCGCGCGATCTATCTGATCCCCTTCGTCTTCGCCCTCAACTACATCCTCGGTCCCTCGAACGTGAGCCACGTGGGTCACTTCGGCGGAGTGCTCGCGGCGTGGATCCTGATCCGGCGCGAGCACGGCGCTTCGCTCCTCCCGAACGTCGCGAGCCTGCGCTGGCGCCTGAAGCGCTGGCGCATGCGGCGGCAGCTCCGGGCCGTGCGCGTCGAGGAAGACCAGTGGCGGCGGCGTGCGCGCGAGCACGACGACCACCGGATCCACTAGGAGCGTGCGCGTGGGCCAGGATTTCACGGGACGAGAAGCGCGCTCGGGTCGGCGCACCGGCGGGTTCGCCGAGCTGCTGCGCAGCCTGCTCTCGGGCATCCCGTGGAGCGAGCGGGCCGAGGCCTGCGAGACCCTGCACTTCCGCCGCCCCAGCGCGGGCATGATCCGCATCGAGAACGCCAACGGGCGCACGCGCGTGATCGGCGAAGAGCGGGACGACGTGCAGATCGACGCGCACAAGATCGCCCGCGCGGAGTCGGTGGAGGGCGCGGAGAAGCTCGTGGAGGAGATCCAGATCGCCTCGTCCGGGGCGGGCGGCGCCCTCGGCCTCGAGGTCGTGATCCCCGGGCGCTGGAACCGGCGCGGCCGCGTGGACATGGAGGTGCGCGTGCCGCGCGACCTCCAGGTGGAGGTGAACTCCTCGAACGGCAAGATCGCCGTGTGCGGGCTGCGCGGCTCCGTGCGCGTGCGCTCCTCGAACGGAGGCGTGCGCCTCGACGACGTGGTGGGCAACGCCGAGATCAGCGCCAGCAACGCCACCGTCTCCTGCACCTGCACCCAGGGGCGCCTCGTCGCGCGCTCGAGCAACGGCAAGATCGAGCTCTCGCGCCATCGCGGCTCGGTGGACGCCTCCACCTCGAACGGCCTGATCCACGTGAATCTGGAGGAGCTCTCCCGCGAGGGCGTGCAGCTCGCCACGAGCAACGGGCGCGTCGTGCTCGAGCTCCCCGAGCAGGTGGATGGCGACGTGGACCTGCGCGTGGACAACGGCGTGATCCGGAACCAGCGCACGCTGTGCCGCTGCACGCGCGACACGAGCGGGCAGGTGCGGGGCCAGCTCGGCGCCGGGGGCACCCCGATCCGCGTGCGCACGTCGAACGGATCGATCTCCCTGCGATGAGCCGAGCGCGGCTCGCGCGCGCTCTAGTGCTGTGCCTCGCGCTCGCCTCCGGGGCGGCGCCCGCGGCGGCCGACGCGGCGATCGACTGGCGCGCTGCGGCGGAGGAGACGGCCCGGCTCCTCGCCGGCTACATCCGGATCGACACCACGAACCCGCCGGGAAACGAGCTCGCGGGAGCGCGCTACCTCGAGCGCTTCCTGCGCGGCGAGGGCCTCGGGGCCGAGGTCTACCCCTCCGCTCCCGGGCGCGGCAACGTGCTGGCGCGCCTGCCCGCCGCGCGGCCGGATCCCCGGCGCGGGCCCATCCTGCTCCTCTCGCACATCGACGTGGTGCCCGCGGAGGCGAGCGTGTGGAGCTTCCCGCCGCTCTCGGGGGAGATCCGAGACGGCTGGGTGTGGGGCCGGGGCGCGCTCGACGACAAGGGGCACGGCGTCGTCTTCGCCATGGCGCTCGCCCTCCTGCAGCGCGAGGGCGTAGTGCTCCGGCGCGACCTCGTCTTCTGCGCGACCGCGGCGGAGGAGGCGGGCACCGGCGGCGCCGACTGGATGGTGGCGAACCACTGGGATGCCCTCGGTCCGCCCGCGGTCGTCTGGAACGAGGGCGGCGGAGCGCTCGTGCACCCGCTCGCCCGCGACCGCGTGGTGAACGGGATCGCCACCACCGAGAAGCGCGCGCTCTGGATCACGCTCGTGACGGAGGGCGAGAGCGGTCACGGCTCGCAGCCCCTGCGCGACGGAGCGGTGGCCCGCCTGGCGCGGGCGCTCGACCGGCTCGACCGCTGGGAGACGCCGCTCCGCCTCACGACGACCGTGGCCGAGAGCTTTCGCCGCGCGGGCGAGCCCCTCGGGTTTCCCTTCGCCTTCGCGCTGCGCCACCTCGGCAACCCGGTCGTGCTCGCCCTCGCGAGCTCGCGCCTGACATCGAACCGCGTCACCAACGCGATGGTGCGCGACACGGTCTCGCTCACGGGGCTCCGCGCCGGGCTCAAGCACAACGTGATCCCGGGCCGCGCCGAGGCGACGCTCGACGTGCGCCTGCTCCCCGACACGGACGCCGCAGCGTTCCTCGCGGACCTCGAGCGCGCGATCGGCGACTCCCGGGTGCGCATCGAGGGGATTCCGGATCCGCTGCCGCCCGTGCTCGAGCAGTCGCCTGTCGCGAACGAGCTCTTCGCGGCGATCGCGGTCGAGATGGAGCGCGAGATCCCCGGGAGCATCAGCGTCCCCACCCAGACCACCGGGGGGACGGACTCGTCGTGGTTCCGGGCCCGCGGGGTCCCGGCCTACGGCTTCATCCCGGCGCAGCTCTCCGACGAGCTCGTGGCCTCGATCCACGGCACGGACGAGCGCGCCTCGATCGCCGAGCTCGAGCGCGCGCTGCGCGTCACGTACCGCGTGCTGCTCCGCCTGGCGGCGGAGTGAACGCGACCCGGCTCAGGGAAGCGCGCCCACGGCGCGGCGCAGCTCGCGGCCTTCCACCACGAAGACGACGCCCGAGGGCTCGATGCGCCGCACGGCGATCCCGCCCAGCGAATCGCCCTCGCGGAGCTCCGTCGAGGCGCGGCCCTCGAGGCGCACGTAGGCGCGGCGTCGCGTCGCGTCGGGGTGCCAGATCGTGCGCTCGACGGCGAGCTGCGGGTCCGGCGCCCGTGCCACGACCGGCGCGGGCCGCGGCTTCGGCCCGGCCGGACGCGGGCGCAGGGCCTCGCGAGCCGGCGGCGGCGGAGGCGCTGCGGGCTCGACGAGCGCGGGGCCCGGCTCGGGCTCGTCGATCGCCACGGGCTCCGGCTCGGGTGCAGGCGTCGCCGCGACGGGGACCTCGGCCCGAGCCGGCTCGGGCGACCCGGGTGCAGGCTCCGGGATGGGCGCCGGCTCGCCGGGCGCTACACCGGGTAGCGTCGGCTGCGCCTCCGCCACGGGAGCCACCGCCGCGAGCGGAGCGGGCTCCACGGGCGCCGCCGGAGCGACGGCGGGCGCTGTCTGCGGAGGCTCGACCCCAGGCGCGGCAGGCACGGGCGCCGGGGCGGGCTCCACCGCCGCGACCGCCACCGGCTCCTCCGACGCCGGCGGCACAGCAGGCGGAATGAGACTGGTCCGTACGCCGACCTGCGGACTCTCGAGCTCGGCCGTGGGCTCGATGACGAACGGGCGCAGCCAGAGCGCGAGGACCCCGGTGAGCGCGAGGGCGCCGATGCCCCCGGCGAGCCAGACCCAGCGGCGGCGCGGCTCCTGGGGCACTCCCGGCCGCACCACGGCGAGCTCGGTCGCCGAGCCCGGCTTCGGCGCGCCGCCCTGCTTCTCCTTCTCCAGGCGTTCGAGCGCCTTCAGGATCGTGCTCATCCCACCCCCTGGTGCTGCGCCTCGAGCCTCGGCACCGCGTAGCGCTCGAGCTCGGCGTAGAGCGCCATCTTGGTGCGCGGGCCCACCTCGCCGTCCACGCGCAGCCCGCGCATGGACTGGAAGGCGCGCACCGCCGCGGCGGTCGCCTCGTCGAAGAATCCGCTGGCGGGGCCGTCGAGGAAGCCCAGCGCGGCCAGGGATTCCTGGAGCCACCCGACCGCGGGGCCGCGCGAGCCGGCGCGCAGGAGGGGCGGCAGCGCCTCGAAGTCGCGCCACAGGAGGAGCGCCTCCCCCGCCACGCGCGCGTCGAACTCCCGACGCGATGCCGTGTACACCTCTCCACCGGACAGCAGGCCGAGGAGACCCACGCTCTCCTCGTCGACCGAGCGCAGGAGCAGCGGTCGCGGCTCGCCGTCGAGGCCCGCGAGCACCACGAGGGCGGGATGCCCCAGCCCGGCGAGCGAGGTCGAATCGACCTCGTTCACGGCCTCGACCACGAGGCCGCGCGCGCGCAGCTCGGCGAGGGCGGCGTCGAGGGAGAGGGACGTCGCGCGGGCGGGGAGCAGGTCCCACGACTCGAGGGCCGCGTCGAGGGCGCGCGCGGTCGTGACGCCCGTGTCCGCGCCCGCGAGGGCAGCGTCGAGATCGGGCGGGGGCGGCGCGGGCTCCGCCGGGGTCGCCAGCGCGGCCGCGGGGCCAGGGTCGGGGGGCGCGGGTGCGGGCGCCGCGGACGGCTCCGGCTCCGCGAGCGCTCCGGTCTCGGGCGCAGCTCCCGGCGCGGCGATCGTCTCGACGCGCGCCGCGTCGGCCTCGGTCGGCGACCCGCCGCCGAGCCCCCGCCACGCGAACGCGGCCGCCAGCGCGAGGGCGGCGAGCCCGGCGGCGACGGCCACGCGAGGAGTCCGCCACGCGGGGCGCGTGCCCGTGCGCAGCGAGGGCGCTCCGGGGCCGCCGCGCAGCTCACGATCCGCCTGGGCCACGAAGGGCAGGCCGATCGCCTTGGCGCCCGCCGCGTAGCCCGCGAGCAGGCTCCGGTCGCAGAGCAGGTTCACGAGGCGCGGGATCCCGCCGCTGCGCCGGTGGACCTCGCGCAGCGCCACCTCGCTGAAGAGCTCGCGCCGCGCCCCGGCCGCCACGCGCAGGCGGTGGCGCACGTACTCGGCCGTCTCCGAGGCCGAGAGCGGGGCGAGCCGCCAGCGCACGCTGATGCGCTGGCGGAGCTGGCGCAGCGAGGGCGACTCGAGCATCGCGTCGAACTCGGGCTGACCGAGCAGGACGATCTGGATCAGCTTCTCCGTCTCGGTCTCGAGGTTCGAGAGCATGCGGATCTGCTCGAGCGCGTCGGGGCCGAGCGCCTGGGCCTCGTCCACGAGGAGGAGCACGCGGCGCCCCTGCTGCTTCCGCTCCAGCAGGAAGCGGTTGAGCTCGTCCATGAGCTCGCGGTTCGAGCGGCCCACGATGTCGAGGGAGAACTCGATGCAGATCGCCTCGAGGAGCTCCTGCGCGGAGAGCTGCGGATGGAAGATGAGCGCCACCTCGCAGCCCGGGCCGAGGCGCTGCACGAGGGTGCGGCACAGCGTGGTCTTGCCCGTGCCCACCTCGCCGGTCACGCAGATGAAGCCTTCGCCCTGCTCGACGCCGAAGAGCAGGTGCGCGAGCGCCTCGCGATGCGACTCGGCGAGGAACAGGAAGCGCGGATCGGGGCTCAGCTGGAACGGTTTCTCGCGGAGCCCATAGAACGCGGTATACATGCGGCGTGCCCCGACGCGAACGCGAGCCGGCGAGCGCTCGAACATACCACTCGGCGCGCGCAACCGGAACCATGGCGGGGGTGGACGTGGGCGCGACGCTCGCGAAGCTCGCGCTGCGCGACGCGCGCGGGTCGCTTCGCTTCGCGCTCCACCCGTCGCACGCGCTCGACGAGGTGGTGCGCGCGCTCCGGCGCGCGCGCCCGAGGCGCGTCGGTCTCACGGGGGGCGGAGCGGAGAGCCTGGGCCGGCTCCTCGACGGCGAGGCCACGCGCGTGAACGAGTTCGCGGCGTGGGGGACGGGGATGGCGGAGGTGCTCGGCCTGCCGCCGACCCCCGCGGCCCCGCGCTACCTCGTGGCGTCGGTGGGCACGGGAACCTCCATCCTGCTGGTGGACGGCCTCTCGGTGAGCCGCGTCGGCGGCACGGCGCTCGGCGGCGGGACCGTGGTGGGCCTCGGCGCGCAGCTCCTCGGCACCTCGGACTTCGCCGAGATCGCCGGCCTCGCCGCGCAGGGATCGCGGCGCGAGGTGGATCTCCTCGTCTCGGACATCTACCGCGCGGGCGAGTTCCCCCTGGCCGCGGACCTGACCGCGTCGAGCTTCGCCAAGCTCGCGCGCGCAGACTGCGCGAGCGCCCCCCGCCGCCAGGATCTAGCCGCCGCGCTCATGGGCCTCGTGGGCGAGAACGTGGCGCTCATCTGCGGCGGGCTCGCCGCCGCGGCGCAGGTCCCGCGCGTCCTCTACGCGGGCTCGACGCTGCGCGACAACCCCGCGCTGTGCGGCGTCATCGCGGTCGTCACGAGCGCGCTGGGACGCACGCCCGTGTTTCCCGAGCACGGCGAGTTCGCGGGGGCGGTGGGAGCGCTGCGCCTCGCCGCGAGCCCCTAGGAGTCTTGGGGCAGGCTCCTAGCGCACGCCTCCCGGCGGCTGCGAGCCCGGGCCCTTGAGCGCCGGCTCCGTCGCCGAGTCCGGATTCTGGGAGAGGTTGCGGAGCACGCGCTGCGTGCGCGCGATCGCCGCGCGCTGCACGCGCAGCTCCTCGTTCTGCGTCGCGAGCTGGCGATCGAGGCGGTCCTTCACCTCCGCCACCTCCTCGAGCCGCTTCTCGAGGTGCGCCATGCGGCGTTCGAGCTCCTCCACGCGGCGATCCGAGCCGGCGGCGACCCCGCGCAGGCCGGCCGCGGTTCCCGCGAGGTGGGACTCGTGGCCGAGCGCGGGCTCTGCACCGGGCTCGAACCCGCGCCGGGATCCGACCTCGTCGTCGTCGGGCTCGACGTCGAAGCCCGGCTCGAAGATCGAGGAGCCGCGGACGGCGGCCGCCGCGGGATGCCCTTCGCCGCCCAATTCCTGAGCCCGGGGCACCGCGAGCGCACCCAGATCCTCCTCGGCGCGGGCCATGACGACGGGCTCTTCGGGCTCCTCGGCCTCCTCCTCGTACGCCGGGAACTCGGCGAGCGGCGTCCGCGCGCCGCGGCGGCGCCGGCGCAGGCCGACGAAGAGGAGCAGGAGCACCAGGGCCACGGCCCCGGCGACGACGAATCGCGGGTCCTCGAGCACGGCGGGCAGCCCCGTCCCCGAGCCTCCCGGGGAGGCGACCTCGGGGCGGGCGCCAGGGGCTCCCGGGGCCGGCGCCGTGGGCAGCGTCGGTGTCTTCTCGGGATCGAGCGCCCGCGCGGTCCGGGGCCTCTGCTCCCGGGTCTGGGGCGTAGTCGGAGCCTCGCCCGGATCGGTCTCCCCGCCCGCGAGCTCCTGGGCGCGCTCATCGATGGCGGGTGCCTGCGCGGGAGCTTCGGAAGGGGTCTGCACCGGAGTCTCGGAAGGGCTCTCGGTCGCCCCGACCTCGGACGACCGGGGGGGCTCCTCAGCCTCGGTGCCCGGCGTCGTGCTCGGCGCTTCGACCTCGACTTCCACGAAGGGCTCCGGGGCCGGGGTCGCCTCGGCGCCCGCCTCCGTCACGGAAGCCTGGGGCTCGCCGGGCTGGGCCGTGGCGCTCGGAGCCTCCTCGGCCGCCGCCCGGGTGGGGCGCGGCCTGCGCAGGTCGATCACGATGCGCGGGGGGTGGAGGAGCAGCGTGTCCGACACCTCGACCGCGCCGCGCAGGTGGATCCGGGCCACGGACCCCCGCTCGCCCGGCTCGATGCGCACCGTCTCCACGAGGTCGCTGCGCGACGTCACCACGCGGCGCAGGCTCCGCGCGGCGAGGTCCACCACCAGCTCGTCGGACGCAGTCTCGGCCGTGGGGCGCGCCACCGAGTAGCCCGCCTCGGAGTCGAGCTCGAACACGACGCGCGTGAAGCCCGGGTGCACCCCCACCCGGATCTCCACGAGCTGCGCGGCGCGGGCGCCCGGGGCGATCCCGAGGGTCGCGAGCAGGGCGGCCGCGAGGGCGAGGCCCAGGCGTCGCAGAACGGTGTCGGGCGGCCTCGCGCCCGCGCACCTCGTCTCCCAAAACGTCTCCCGAAATGTCGAAGAGCGCTCGGCTTCGGCGGCCACGCGACCCCTCCCGCGTGCGGCGGACTCGAACATCCGCACCGACCATAACCCCATCCGCAGCCACCCGCACCCATCCGCACCGCTCGGGCCGCTGCGAACGCCTCAGGCGCGCAGCCACGCGCCGAGCGTGGCGAGGGCGCGGGCGATGCGCGGACCGTACCAGGAGACCAGGGTACCGTCGACCAGATGGATGCGGCCCTCGTGCGCCGCGGGGACGTCCAGCCGGCGCAGCTGCGCGGCGTCCTCGGGGCCGAAGGCGTACGGCTCGTCCGGCAGCAGGATCACCTCGGGCCGCGCGGCCTCCACCTCGGCGAGCGTGACGCGCGGGTAGCGGCGCTCGCTGCGTCCGGCGAACACGTTCTCGCCTCCGCACGCGCGCAGGAGATCGTTCGCGTAGGTGCCCCCGCCCACCGCCATCCAGGGCTCGCGCCAGATCGCGCAGAAGACCCGCGCGCGGGGCGAGCCCCCGCGCGCCTCGGCCTCCTCCACCGCCCGCTCCACCGGCTCCACCACGCGTGCCACCGCCTCGGGCTCCGCCCCCAGCTCCGCCACCTCGCGCAGGAGTCGGGCGCCCTCCCGCAGCGTGCGCGGGTAGGTCACCCACACCCGGATCCCCGCCGCCTCCAGGCGCTCCACGTCGCGGCGCCGGTTCTCCTCGCGGTTCGCGATCACGAGATCCGGGCGCAGCGTGCAAATGGCTTCCAGGTCCGGGTTCTTCGTGCCGCCGAGCTTCGGCAGCTTCGCCACGCCGTCCGCGGGGTGCACACACCAGTCGGTGACGCCCACCACGCGCTCCCCGAGCCCGAGGGCGAAGAGCGCCTCCGTGAGGCTCGGCACGAGGCACACGATCCTGGCAATCCTTGCGGGTCCCGGGCCGGGCGAAGCCCGGCCCACCCGCTCTCCGCTCGCCTGCCCGCCTCCGGGGCGGCGAACCTGCGGCTCGCCTTGGCTGCGCGCGCCTTCGGCGCTTGCCGGCTCCGGTATCTTCCGATTCACGACGCGAACACCACCTCGAGCACGCCCGCGCGCAGCCGCACCGAACTGACGGCGAGCCCCGCCACCGAGGCGGGGAGCGCGATCAGGCGCTCGGCGTCGCGGACGCGCACCACGAGGTCGCTGCCGCGCACCCCCACCGAGACCTCCTCCTTCGAGGCGCCGGGCAGATCGATCTCGAGGCGCGTGCGGGAGGCGCGCCGCTCGAGCCGGATCGGGCGACCGCGCGCGAAGAGCTGGGCGGGGTCGCGGTCGCCGTACAGCTCCTCGCCGAGGCGGCGCAGCGCGTCCACGCCGATCACCTCCGCGGGCCGCAGCGGCGCCAGCAGGATGGGCAGCGGAAACGACGCCCGGATCTCCGCCAGCTCGCTCTGCTCGCGCGCCTTCCAGCGCGCGAAGTAGCCGCTCGCGGCGTCCCCGGGGAGCACGCGGTTCACGAGCACCGCGTCCGTCGCCACCCCGTAGAGCGAGAGATACGCGAAGGAGCGACGCGTCTCCGCCACCACGACCCGCGCCGGGTTCACGACGAGGCGCGCGCTGGTGCGCTCGCCGTCGAGGAGGATCTGGCGCACGTCCTCCACCTCCTGGTAGAGGCGCTCGAAGGCGTCGTGCACCTCTTCGGGGGGCACGAAGCGCGCGGCTCGGACGCGCTCGAGGAGCGGCCGCACGAGCCGCACGCCGCGCCGCTCGAGCTCGAAGAAGTTCTCCATGAAGATGCGGAGCGCGTCCGGGAAGCGCAGCATGCGGAGCGTGGCGCCCGTGGGCGCGCAGTCCACGATGCAGACGTCCGATTCCCCCGCCGCCTCGACCTCGCGCACCGCGCGCAGCGCGATCAGCTCCTCGAGCCCCGGGAAGACGAGCAGCTCCTCGGCCACCAGCTCGTCGGCATCCGCGCGCAGGAGCTCGCGCAGGAAGCGCTGGATCTCGGACCACGAGCGGTCGAGCTCGGCGAGCACCTCGACCTCCTGCGCCACGACGCGCTCTGCCACGACGACGGGCCGCGCCCCCACGCGCCGGCCCAGCGCGTCGCCCAGGCTGTGCGCCGCGTCCGTGGAGAGCAGGAACACGCGGTGGCCGTGGGCCGCGGCGCCGAGCGCCGTGGCCACGGCGAGGCTCGTCTTGCCCACGCCCCCCTTGCCCGTGAGCAGGATCACGCGCACGCGCCGCCCCCCGCAGCGGGCGCGAGGCGCACCACGAGGCGCCCCCCGTCGAGCCGCGCGCCGACGAGAGCGAGGGCGCGCATCCGCGCGGGCAGGCGGAGCGCGCGGCGGCGCGCGCCGGCGCGGATCACGAGGTCGCCCTCCACCTTCGCCACGTCCAGGGACGCCGGCTCCGCGTTCGGCAGCGGCAGCTCGACGCGATAGCCCGCCCCGTCGCGGGAGAAACGCAAGCGTTCGGTCGTACACAGGATCGAGTCGGGCTCGCGGCCGGCGAAGAGCTCGCCCCCGTGCGCCGCCAGGCGCTCGAGCCCCGTCACCTCGTCGTCCTGGAGGGAGGCGGAGAGCACCGGCAGGGGCGCGAAGCAATCCTCGACCTCGCGGAGTCGCTCCGCCTGGAGACGCCCCCAGTCGCGGAAGAAGGGCTCCGCCGCGGCGGCCTCGGGCAGGAGACGATTCATCACCACCGCGTCGCAGGGCACCTCGAAGAGTGCGAGGTCCGTCCACGCGCGCAGGGACTCGTCGATCACCAGGCGCTCGGGCGTCAGCACGAGGCGCACGCTCGTCGCGGGATCGACGACGAGGGCGCGCAGCCGCTTGAGCTTCTGGTAGAGCAGCCGCTCGAGGTCGCCGAACACCTCGGAGCCCGGCAGCGGCACGGGCAGGAGAGCCCGCGCGAGGGGCGTGATCACGGTGGAGAGCGCCTGCTGCACGCGCAGCACCACGCGCAGCGCTCCGGTCACCACCTCGGGGAGCGTCAGCAGGCGCAGCGTCGAGTCCGTGGGCGCGCAGTCCACCACCACGAGGTCGAAGGCGCCCTCGCGCGCGTGCGCCTCCACCGCGAGGAGCGTCGTGAGCTCCTCGGCGCCCGGCAGGAGGGCGAGCTCCTCGGCCACGATCTCCTCGATGCCCTGGTAGCGGAGCAGGGCGACGAGGTAGTCGCGGATGCGGCCCCAGTGACGCCCCATCTCCTGGCGCGCGTCTACCTCGAGCGCGACGAGGTTCGGCGCCACGGGCGTGGGCTCCGCGCCGAGCCGGCGCTCGAGCACGTCGCCGAGGCTGTGGGCGGCGTCCGCCGAGGCCACGAGCGTGCGCCGTCCGCGCGCCGCGGCCGTGACCGCGGTGGCGGCGGCCGTGGTGGTCTTCCCGACGCCGCCCTTGCCCGTGTAGAGCACGAGCCGCACGGAAGGACGATAGCTCCCACTCCGCTTCGCTGCGCCTCGACCGCGCTCGGTCCCGGCTCAGGCCGCGGCGCTCTCCTCTGCTCGCTCCGGGGCTCGCACCGCCAGGAGCGCGGGCCTCGACGTCGGTGCGCGCTCCGTCGTACGGTGGTCGCAGCGCGGGCAGCGCGTGAGGAAGAGCACGCCGCCGTCCACCACCTCGTCCGCGCGCACCTCGGCGAAGCCGCACACGAGGCAGCGGGTGAGCGTCCGACTGGATCTGAACATGGATGCCTCCTTCACGATCCCCCCTCGTGGATGCAGTGAAGCAGGCCCGCGTGACGGATCCGGTCACAGCCCGCGAGGGGCTCCGGGCTATGCTGGCGCGGCGCGGTCCGGGGGTGGGGGGAGGAAAGGCATGAGCGATCCGGTCGAGGCCGGGGAGGAGAAGCGGGTCACCCACTGGAACGCCTCCGAGATGGAGGCGAGCGGCGCCTGGGCGGAGAAGCGGCGGCTCGCCGCGGCCATGCGCGTCGTGATCGAGCGGCTCATGACGAGCGACGCCCCCGAGGGCGAGCTCCGCGCCGCGGCCGACGCCCTCGAGCGCTACGCCGAGCGCCTGGCCAAGCACCCCCGGGCCGACCGCTACTTCGGCTTCGCCGAGTCCGCCAACGCCGGCAACGTGCTCGCCTTCTTCGACCAGAGCCCCATCATCGGCCGCGCCAATCCCATCGCCCCGCCCGTCGTCATGCGCGAGGAGGGCGGGCGCGTGGTGGGGACCGCGAGGTTCGGATCCGCGTACGAAGGCCCCCCCGGCTGCGTGCACGGCGGCTGGGTGGCCGCCGCCTTCGACGAGCTCCTCGGCTTCGCCCAGTCGCTCACCGGCCAGGGCGGCATGACCGGCACGCTCACCGTCCGCTACCGCAAGCCCACCCCGCTCCACACCGAGCTGCATCTCGCCGCCCGGGTGGACCGCGTGGAGGGCCGCAAGATCTTCGCGAGCGGCGAGATCCGCGCCGGCGAGCTCCTCAACGCCGAGGCCGAGGGCATCTTCATCAGCGTGGACCGCGCCCGCTTCCTCGCCCTCGAAGAAGCCCGCCAGCGCCTGGTGCGCGAACGTTCGTAAGTAGCTCAGCGCCAGCTCCGAAGTCACTGCGAAGCCCCCGCACGCCACCGAACCGAGCGTCGGGCGCCGAGGGGGTCGATGCGAAGTAAAGCGCAGGCCGCCACGGGTTACCGCAGGAGATCACGCAGCTGCTCCGATCGGATGCGCGTCCCGGCGCCGAAGCCCGTTGGCGGCCGAGCCATGAGCAGCGACCCCCTCGGCGCCCGACGCTCGGCGCTCAGCGCAGCTCGCGCTTCAGGATCTTCCCCGTCGGCCCCTTCGGCAGCGCGTCGCGGAACTCGACGATGCGCGGGTACTTGTACGCCGCGAGGCTCCGCTTGCAGTGCTCGATCACGTCCTCGTCGGTGAGCGTGCGCCCCGGCCGCGTCACCAGGATCGCCTTCACCTCCTCGCCGTGGCTCTCGTGCGGCACCCCCACCACCGCCGCCTCCACCACGTCGGGGTGGGCGTAGAGCACCTCCTCCACCTCCCGCGGGTACACGTTGAAGCCGCCGCGGATGATCATGTCCTTCTTGCGGTCCACGATGGAGTACGCCCCGTCGGAGTCGCGCACGCCGATGTCGCCGCTGTGGAACCAGCCGTTGCGCAGCGTCTCCTTCGTGGCGTCCGGGCGCTTCCAGTACCCCTTCATCACGTTGTGCCCGCGGATTGCGATCTCCCCCCGCTCGCCGTCCGGGAGTAGCCTGTCGTGGTCGTCGAGGATCGCCATCTCGACGCCCCACACCGGGTAGCCGATGGAGCCCAGCTTGCGCGGGCGGCCGAGCATGTTGAAGCTCGCCACGGGGGAGGTCTCCGAGAGACCGAAGCCCTCCAGGATCACGACCCCGTACTTCTCCTCGAAGGCCTTGAGCACCTCCACGGGCATCGCCGAGCCGCCCGTCATGCACTGGCGCACGCTCGAGACGTCGAAGCGGTCCGCCCCCTCGAAGTGCAGGATCGCGAAGTACATGGTGGGGACGCCCGCGAAGAGGGTCACGCGATCGCGCTGGATCATCTCGAGCGCCCTCTCGGGCGTGAAGCGGGGTAGGAGCGTCACGGTGCCGCCCGCGGCGAG
>DASRUS010000090.1:0-7867 GCA_035687825.1 Myxococcota bacterium
GGGCGGCACCACCGGTCCTCCCCGGCGCACGCTCTTCCTGCACGAGGAGTTCGACGCCGCCTTCGTGACGCCCTTCCTGCGCGCCGCCGAGCTCGTCGGCTTCCCGCGCCGCGTGCACTGGCTCTTCGTCGGGCCCTCGGGCCCCCACGTGATCGGCAAGGCCGCGCGCGCCTGCGCCGCGGCGCTGGGATCCCTCGACCCCTTCAGCGTGGACTTCGATCCGCGCTGGGCCCGCAAGCTGCCCGCGGACTCCCTGGCGCGACGCCGCTACCTGGAGCACGTCCTCGAGCAGGCGCACGCGATCCTCGCGAGCCAACGGATCGGAGTCCTCTTCGCGACGCCGCCCGTGCTCAGCGCCCTCGGCGAGCGGCTCGCTCCCGAGCGCCGCGCCGGCATCACGGGGATCCACCTCGGCGGCTTGGCCGCGGCTCCGGGCTTCTGGAAGGAGCTCGGCGAGCGCTTCCCGAACGCGACCGTGCTGGGCGGCTACGGAAACAGCCTCGCGGGCGTGTGCCCCCAGGTCGCCGCGGATCCGAACGCACCCCCCGAGTACTTCCCGTGCGGCGCGCGGCTCCTTCTCGAGGTCGAGACGCCGGAGGGCTCGCGCCGGGGCCGCGTGCGCTTCCACCGTCTCGACCTCTCGTGCTTCCTCCCGAACGTGCTCGAGCGCGACGTGGCGGAGGCGGTGGCGCCGCCGGAGCGGGCGCGCGCCGCGGGCTTCAGCCTGCCGGGCCTGCGCGATCCGAGGCCGCCCGAAGGCGCGACCGAGGCGAGGAGCCCGGGGCTCTACTGAAGGAGGTCGCTCGTGGATCGACCGGCCGAGCGCGCGATCGTCGAGGAGTCGGTCCGCATCCCGTGCGGGTCGCTCTCGCTGGAGGGGATCCTCGCGTACCCCGAGGCCGCCGAGCCGCACACGGCGCTCCTCCTGCTCGCGCCCCACCCCCACATGGGCGGGCGCATGGACAACAACGTGATCCGGCACCTCGCCCGGCGCGGCGCCGAGGCGGGCTGCGTCACGCTGCGCTTCAACTACCGCGGCGTGGGCGCGAGCTCCATCGAGCTCCCACCGGGTACGAGCCTGCACGACCACTTCGCGGCGCTCGAGCGCGAGCGGCGCTACGAGGAGCTGCTGCCCGACTGCGCCGCCGCCTGGCGCGTGCTCGCCCCCGCCAGCCCGGGTGCGCGCCGGCGCGCGATCGTCGGGTACTCCCTCGGCGCGATCCTCGCGGGGCGCCTCGCGTCGGAGGTGGACGCGACCCACCTCGTCGCGATCTCACCGCCCGTCGCGCGCGTCTCCCTCGAGTGGCACCGCGCGTGCGCGCTTCCCAAGCTCTTCGTCGGCGGCGACCGGGACTTCGCCTTCGACCGGGCCCGCTTCGAGGGCGAGTACGCGAGGCTCCCCGAGCCGAAGCGCTTCGTCGGCCTCTCCGGCAGCGATCACTTCTACCGCAAGGAGGAGGAGCGCGTCTTCGGGGCGATCTCCGACTTCCTCTCGCTCCAGCGCACCGGGTAGGCGGCGCCGGTCGGAAAGACGGCCTCCCCCGCGATCCGCACGGGCAGCACGCGCACGCCCTGGGGGCGGAGCGCGAGGTACTCGTCCCAGTCGAGATAGCCGATGGCGCCGCGCCGCGCGGCCACGCGGCGGACCACCTCCTCCCCCGACGCGACCTCGCGCGGAGGCAGCGGACCCCCCGAGAGCGCCTGCTCGATCCAGTAGCGTTCGAGCTCGCGCTCGGACCTGCGCAGCACCGACTGCGTGAAGCCCCTGCGCACGGGGCTCCCGGCCGGGGGATCGAAGCAGTCGACGCGCCGGCCCGCGAGGCGCGTGCGCCGCCCCAGCCAGAGCTGGCCCAGCACCGGGAGCTCGATCGCCTCGAGGGTCTCCCAGCGCTCGCTCACGACGATCACGATCGGGCGCGAGGACGCGCGCGGATCGGGCTCGGCGGCCGCGGGGGCCGCGAGCGCGGTGGCGAGCAGCGCACCGAGGAGGTCGAGGCGGAGCCCGCTCAGAAGAGGTACCCCACCGAGAGGCCCCAGAAGTCGAAGTCCTCGCTGTCGCCGGTCTCGAAGTCGTGGCCGCTCCACTCGAGCTTGATGCGCACCGAGGCGTGGGGCTGGACGCCCAGCGTCACGGTGTGGATCTCGACCTCGGACGTGTCGTGGGCGTCCTCGTCGTCGTCGTCGCCCCGGGAGTAGCGGTAGTTCAGGTAGGCGCGGCGCAGGAAATCCCAGCGCACGTTCCCGTAGACGGCGTCGACGTCCTCCTTCCACCACGAGCCGCTGCGCTTCTCGCGGTGCTGGTGCAGGTACTCGGTGCGGAGCGTCAGCCTCTCGTGCAGGCGCGCCTCGCCATACAGCGCGGTGGTGTGCTCGGTGCGATCCTCGAGCTCACGGTTGCGCTGCCGGTAGGCGGAAGCGCCGAGGAGCCAACGCTCGTCGAGGCGCAGGCGCAGGTCGCCGCCGAAGGTGGGGCCCCGCACGCGGTCCTGGTGGAGCTCCTCGGAGCCGCCGCCGGCGTAGAGCGACCAGTCCAGCTCGGTCTGCACCCCGGCCAGCTCGCCCGGAAACCAGCGGCCCGCGGCCTCGGCGCCGAGCTGCTGCTCGGGCAGCCAATTGCGGCCCACGAACAGGGGCTCCTCGATCGTGTCCATCAGGATCGACCAGTGGATCGGGATCCAGTATCCGAAGGGCGTGTTGAAGCGCCCCATCCGCACCGAGAGGAGATCGCTCCGGGTGTAGCGCGCGTAGGCCTGCTCGAGCTCGACGTCGCGCTCCTCGTCGTAGCCGGTGTACTTCGTCTCGTTCTCGTACTCGGCCTCGACGAAGAGCTGGAAGGCGCGGTGCCGCGAGTCGAGATAGACGTTCAGGTGATCGACCGAGAGCGACGAGCGGCGCAGGTCGTTGTCGCGGTAGCTCGCGTCGATCCAGCCACCGACGCGGGTGGCGATGGAGTCGTCCGCGTGCTGGAAGACCGCGGGCGAGCGCCCGAAGACCCAGAAGGGGGGCGGCGCCGCAGGGGGTCCGGCGGTCGGATCTTCGCCCGGCTCCGCCACGTCCTCGGCCGCCGCGTCCGAGCGCGGATCCGCGAGGGGGTCGTCCGGATCGGCCGCGGCGCGCGCGGCCGCCCCCGCGAGCAGGGCCGCGATCAGGGCCATCCGCACGAGCCAATCGGAGATCAGGCGGCACGCCATGGCTGCTATGCTCGTCCCGGGGGATCGCCCTGCACTCTCACCGAGCGGGGCGGGCAGTCTAGGGAAGCGCCGCGGGCATGGCCATGAAGCTCTCCATCGGGGTCCGCTGGGCGCTCCGCTACACGGTCGCCATGTCCGTCACCCTCACGATCTTCGCGATCGTGATCTACACGCGGGTGGAGCACCGCATCAACCGCGAGGCCCATCTCGTGGCGGAGATCCAGTCCCGCGACCTCCTCGAGTCGCTGCGCACCCAGACCGCGGAGCACGTTCCCGACCAGGTCCGGACCTGGCTCGACGGCCGCATGCGGCGCATGGTGGAGGAGTCGGACCCGCACCTGGGGCTCGGCGTGGAGTACCTCGACCGCGAGGGGCGGCGGGTGCTCGTGGCGGGGTCCCTCGCGGACGCGGGCGTCCCGGTGCCGGTGGACCTGCTGCGCGGCGAGCGCGACGCGAGCCTCCGCGCGGTGAACCTCGACGGCGAGTACGCGCACCTGCTCAGCGTGGTCGCCGCGCCGGACGGCTTCCTCCAGGTGGCGATCCACACGAAGCGCTACGCCGAGAACCTGGCGCACGTGCGCGACGTCCTGCTCTTCGCGTTCCCCGTCATGCTGCTCTTCACGGGCGGGCTCGGCTGGCTGCTCGCGCGGGGGAGCCTCGGCTCGATCGCCGCGATCACGGGCGCCGCGAAGCGCATCTCGGGCTCGAACCTGCGCGAGTCGATCCCCACCACCGGGTCGGAGGACGAGCTCGACGAGCTCGCCCAGACCCTCAACGCCATGATGCAGCGCATCCGCGAGGGCCTCGAGCGCATGCACCGCTTCAACGCCAACGCGGCGCACGAGATCCGCACGCCGCTCAGCACGATCTGCGGCCAGATCGAGGTGGCGCTCCAGGAGGCGCGCGACCCCGAGGAGTACCGCCAGGTCCTCGAGCGCGTGCTCAAGCAGGCGCACCACCTGGCCGGGGGCGTGAACGCCATGCTGCGCCTCTCGCGCTCCGAGGCGGGCCTCGACCCCGAGCACGTGGAGCGGGTCGTCGTGGCGCCGGTGCTCGAGACCGTGCTCGAGTTCTTCGAGCCCGTGGCGAGCGAGCGCGGCATCAGCCTCGAGGCGAGCGAGGTCCCCGACGCCTCGGTGCGGGGCGACGAGTCCTGGCTCGTCCAGCTCTTCTCGAACCTGCTGGACAACGCGGTCAAGTACTGCGCGAGCGGCGACCGGATCCGGCTCGGCGCCGAGGTCCGCGGCCGCTGGCTCCTGGTGCGCGTGGCGGACACGGGCCCGGGCCTCTCGCCCGCGGACCTCGCCGGCCTCTTCGAGCGCTTCCAGCGCGGCAGCCACCACCGCAGCCGGCCCGGCTTCGGGCTCGGCCTTCCCATCGCGCAGGAGATCGCGCGCGCTCACGGGGGGCGCGTCGAAGCGGAGAGCCATCCCGGGAAGGGAGCGACCTTCACGGTCTGGCTTCCGCTCGCGGAGCCGGTGGCCGGGGACCGCGCCGCCGGGTAGCCGAGGTCGCGTCGTGAGCCGGATCCGGGAATACGAGCCTGAGCGCGACGCCCCGGGGCTGCGCGCGTGCTTCGTGGAGCTCCAGGAGTACGAGCGCGCGCTCGACCCCGCGTTGCTCCCGGCAGAGCAGATCGCCCTGCCGTATCTCGAGCGCATGTTCGGGCGCTGCCGCAGCTGGCGCGGGAAGGTGTTCGTCGCCGACGTCCACGGCGCGCTCGCCGGCTTCGTGTGCGTGTGGGCGAAGGTGCCGCAGGAGGAGCTCGACTCAAGAAGGAACTCTGAGCGAGCTCAGCCGAAGATCCACCGCGCCGCGCCGGCCGCCGCGAGGGCGGCCCCGAGGATCGGCGCGCAGCGGAGCGCGAGCTCGCGCCCGCCGATCGCCCCCGCCAGCACTCCCTTCACCGCCGTGTTGACGAACGCGGCGAGCAGGATCCCGTTGGCCGCCACGTCCAGCGTCACCCCGGCGCCGGCGGAGCGCGCGAGGGAGAGGGACACCGCGTCCACGTCGGCGACCCCGGAGAGCGCGGAGACGGCGTAGACCCCGGCGCTGCCGAGCCAGGTCTGCGCGCCGCGCACGAGCACGAAGATCACCGAGAGCGTCGCACCCCAGGCGAGCGCCGACTCGAGGTCCAGGGGATTGCGGAGCCTGACCTCGGCGCCCCCGCGCTTCGACGAGCCGTGGCGGCGCGCGACCAGCAGCGCGGCCGCGACGGGCACCAGGGCGAGGAACGCCACGGGGAGGGCGATGCGCGGGACCAGCGAAAGCTCGACGGCGCCCACCACGACGAGGAGCCGCACGGCCATCGTGCCGGCGGCGAGGGCGATCCCGGCGCCGAGCAGCGTCGGATCTCCGTCGCCGCTCCGCGCCATGCGCGCATAGGCCGCCGTCACCGCGGTGGACGAGGAGAGGCCGCCGAGCACCGAAGTCACGAGGAGCCCCGCGCGCGCTCCCAGCCAGCGGGTCAGGAACCAGCCGACGTAGGAGATCGCCGCGATGAGCAGCACGAGGACGCCGATGCCGCGCGGGTTCAGCGCCTGCCACGGGCCGAGCTCGCGGTCCGGGAGGAGTGGGAGCACGACGGCCGCGATCACGAGGAGCTGGAGTGTCGCCGCGATCTCGCGGCGGTCGAGGCGCTCCAGCGAGCGGTGGAGCTCGCGCTTGAAGCCGAGCACGGCGGCCACCACCACGGCCGCCGCCACCGCCTCGCTCTCGTAGCCGCGCACGGCGAGGGCGCCGAGGGCGAAGGTGAGGAGCAGCGCGATCTCCGTCGTCGTCCCGAAGTCGCCGCTCTCGCGGGCGGTGAGCGCATAGGCGACCGTCACGAGCGTCGCGAGCGCGAGGAGCGCCACGCCGAGGATGCCCGCGCCGAGCTCCTCCGCGAGGAGGCTCGCGACCCCGCCGAGGAGGCCGACGCACGCGAAGGTGCGCACGCCCGCTGTGCGCAGCCCCTCCCGCGTCTGCCGGCTCTGCCAGCCCCGCTCGACGCCGATCACGAGGCCGAGCGCGAGGGCGATGGCGAGACGGGTGGCGAGCTCCGGGTCCACGGGGCCCACGCTGCACCGCGCCGGGGCGCCGCGTCAAGAGCCGGGCTGCGCGGGCGCCGGTGACCCGATCCCGCTCCGCCATCGCACGGGGACGCGGGGCGTGCCGCGCGCGTGGCCGAGGCGCGACGCGACCGATACACTGCGCGGCCCGTCGCGGTCGGTGGTTTGCGCCCACGCCGGCCGCTCCGGAGGGAGCCGCATGCAGCCCAGCGTCCGACCCCGGCGCCCCGAGTTCTCCTCCGGCCCCTGCGTCAAGCGTCCGGGCTGGAGCCTCGACGCGCTCGCGAACGCGGCGCTCGGCCGCTCGCACCGCGCGAAGGTCGGGAAGGAGCGCCTCCAGGCGGTGATCGAGCGCAGCCGCGCGCTCCTCGGGCTGCCCGACGGCTGGCGGCTCGGGATCGTCCCCGCGTCGGACACGGGCGCCTTCGAGATGGCGATGTGGTCGCTGCTCGGAGCCCGGCCCGTGGACGTCCTCGTCTGGGAGAGCTTCGGCGAGGGCTGGGCCGAGGACGCGACGGAGCAGCTCCGCCTGGACGCGCGGGTCCTCTCGGCTCCGTACGGCGAGCTCCCGGATCTGCGCGCCGTGGACTTCGCGCGCGACGTGGTGTTCGCCTGGAACGGCACCACCTCGGGAGTGCGCGTCCCGAACGGCGACTGGATCCCGGCGGAGCGCGCGGGGCTCGTGCTGTGCGACGCGACGTCTTCGGTCTTCGCCATGGAGCTCCCGTGGGAGCGGCTCGACGTCGTCACCTGGTCGTGGCAGAAGGTGCTGGGGGGCGAGGCGGCGCACGGCATGCTCGCGCTCTCGCCCCGCGCGGTGGCGCGCCTGGAGGGGTTCGTCCCGCCGCGGCCGCTGCCGAAGATCTTCCGGCTCACGAAGCAGGGGAAGCTCCTCGAGGAGATCTTCGAGGGATCGACGATCAACACGCCGTCGCTTCTGTGTGTCGAGGACGCCCTCGACGGGCTCGCGTGGGCGGAGCGCCAGGGGGGTCTCCCCGCGCTCGTGAAGCGCGCCGAGGCGAACCTGGCCGCCGTGGCGGCGTGGGTGGAGCGGACGCCCTGGGTCGCGTTCCTGGCGCGGGATCCCGCGACGCGCTCGTGCACGTCGATCTGCCTGGAGGTCGTCGACCCGTGGTTCCGCGCGCTCGACCCGGGCGCGCGCGCGAAGACGATCAAGGCGATGACCTCGCTCCTCGAGAAGGAGCGCGTCGCCTACGACGTCGCGAGCTACCGCGACGCTCCCCCGGGCCTGCGCCTCTGGGGCGGCGCCACCGTGGAGCGCGAGGACCTCGAAGCGGTCCTCCCCTGGCTCGACTGGTCCTGGTCCCAGGTCCGGGGCTGAACTTCGGGGACGTTCCACCGGGATCGCAACTTCGGGGACGGTCCTGCTTCGGGGATCCGCAGGCGACTCCGATGCCCGATAGGGGCCCGCCCCGATCCGGCGCAAGGTGGAGTGTCCCCAAAGTTCAGATCGAGGTGGAACGTCCCCGAAGTTCAGCGCCAGCCCATGGGTTGGTAGCCGCGCTCGCGGAGGCAGTTCTCGACGTAGGCGCGCTCGAGGGGATCGGGGTCGCGCGGGCCGAAGATCCAGTGGAGGAAGCCCGCCGTGGCGCCGCCCGCGGCGCC
>DASRUS010000091.1:0-6543 GCA_035687825.1 Myxococcota bacterium
CGACGGGCGCGTGGGCGCACCGTAGGCGAGGTTCAGGAAGCGCTGCGCGGTGCGCGGACCCTTGCGCCAGAAGATCACGAGCGGGACGAGGAACACGGGGCGCTCCCCGTCCCACACCTCCTGCACGACCTCTTCGAGGAGATCGAGCTCGCGCTTGCTCTCCTCCACGAGGTGGCGGCGGCCGCGCAGCCAGCTCCGCAGTCGCGCCGTGCGCAGGAACAGGAAGAACGAGCGGCCCTCCCTTGCGTGCGCCCGCACGCACGCACGCGCGCGCACCTGCTCCCACTCGCGCCGGTCGCGCCGCGGGCGGCGCCGCAGCCGGAGCCACGAGCGCAGCGCCTCCACGAACGGGCGGTAGTAGTAGAAGTGCAGGCCGTTCGCGAAGCCCGAGAGGCGCAGCCCCTCGCGCGCGAAGAGCGCGTTGAAGAGGAAGTAGTCGAGCCGGCTCGCGTAGCGCATCACGTAGACGACGGAGCCCTTCGACTCGATCTCGCGCAGGCGCGCCACGGTCTCGTCGTCGAGGTCGAAGTGGCCGAAGAAGCGCCGCGCGAACCAACGGAAGACGAAGTTGAAGCGCGGGCTCATCGCCGACCAGGGGTCCGCGATGGAGTCGATCGTCACGGGGGCGCCGGCCTCGCGCACCCCCATCGGACGCGATTCGGGATCCGGCATCGGAGAGGAGGTACCACAGCCCGACGCTGGACGGCAAACGGAGGGGTCGGAGATCGTGCAACGGTGGAGCGCCGGGGCCGAGGGGGTCGGTGCGAATGGACGAGGAAGCTGGCCGCAGAATCGGTGGGCAAGGCCGTGCTGGTGAGGGTTGGACCGGGGCGCGGACGAACTCGGCGGTGGTACCCCTGTAAGACAGGGTCGGAGTCTCGAGCACGGCCGCGCAGCGAGCCGCAGGCGAGCGGAGTAAACGAACGGGCTGCGCTTTACTTCGCGCCGACCCCCTCGGTACCGGCGCTCTCCGGGGACCCCCGGCTATGCCGGCAGCAGGATGTCCTGCATGCGCGCGGCGATCTCCGAAGCGGTCCAGAGGCCGCCTGCCTCCTTCTTCGTCACGCCGTTGGCGCGGACCATCTTCATCTCGGCGATGCGCCCGCCGCCCACGAAGAAGGTCTTCCCCGTGTGCTCCTTGGAGAGGTCGCTCGCGAGGTAGACGACGAGGGGCGAGACGAGCTTCGGGGCCATGCGCGCCTTCATCTCCTCGTTCTGGAAGCCGCCCAGGTCCTCGGTGAGCCGGGTGAGGGCCACCGGCGCGATCACGAAGCTGCGGATCTCGAATTTCTTGCCCTCCTGCCACAGGCAGTTGTGGAAGCCCCAGACGCCGGCCTTGGCGGCGCCGTAGTTGGTCTGGCCGAAGTTGCCGTCGAGGCCCGAGGTGGACGACGTCGAGATGATCACGCCCCCCTGGCCGCGCTCCTTCATGTGGTTGAAGACCGGCTGCGTCACGCAGAAGGTCCCGCGCAGGTGGACCGCCACCACGAGGTCCCACATCTCGGGCTCCATCTTCGAGAGCGTCTTGTCGCGCAGGATGCCCGCGTTGTTCACGAGCACGTCCACCTTGCCGAAGGCGTCGAGCGCGGTCTGCAGGATGTTCTGACCGCTCTTGGTCTCGGTGACGCTGTCGTAGTTCGCGACGGCCTCGCCCCCCGCGGCGCGGATCTCCGCGACCACGTGGTCCGCCATGTTGTGGCCCGCGCCGGTGCCGTCGCGCGCGCCGCCGAGGTCGTTCACCACCACGCTCGCGCCCTCGGCCGCGAGCGCCAGCGCGTGCTCGCGCCCGAGCCCGCCGCCCGCCCCCGTGACGATCGCCACCTTGCCGTCGAGCAGCCCCATGATCGCGCCTCCCCGTGATCGGTTTCGTGGGGGCGATGCTATCCGACGCTGCGCGCGCGGAGCAAGCCGAGCGAGGGCGCGGGCGCCCGCAGCCCCTAGCCGAACAGGATCGTGCGCAGCTTCGCGAAGGGCTTGAAGCCGAGGCTCTGGTAGAGGCGCTCCGCGGCCAGGTTGCCGTCCACCACCGCGAGCTGCACGTGCGCGGCGCCCGCAGCGAAGGCGAGCTCGCAGAGCACCGAGACGCCCGCCGCCGCCAGGCCCCGACGCCGGAACTCCGGCCAGGTGTAGATCCCCTGGAGGAGGAACCCCTGCGGCCGACGCACGTCGGCGTAGCCCACGAAGACCACGCGCCCCCCGGTCTCGACGACCAGGGCGCGCGGGATGCGCCCGCTCACCCAGCGCAGGAAGCCCTCGGGATCGCCCTCGAAGGGGTCGGGCCGGTGCTCCTCCACGAGGCTCGCGCGCGCCGCCTCCACGAGGAGGTCGAGGTCCGCCGCCCGCGCCGGCCGCACGCGCGCAGCCGGGGGTGGAGCGACCCGGCTTGCCCCGCCGGGCTCGAGGGCGTGGGCGGTCTCGAGCCGATCCAGGAGCGCGCGCCGGCCGCGCGCCGCGAGGCCGGACCACAGGCGCGCCACCGCGCGCACGTCGCTCTTCACCAGGCCGCCGCCGGGCAGGTCCGCGTAGGGGACGAGCGCCGCGATCACCGCGGCGTCCGCGTCGGCGGCGAACGCGATGCTCGGCCGCAGGGACAGCACGCTCGCGAGCTCATCGCCGCGCCAGGCGCCGAGGCACTCCGCGCGCGGCTCGCCCGGCTGCGGAGCGCCGCCCTGCTGGGCCACGAGGTCGAGGAGGTACAGGTTCTCGCGCGACCGACGCTCGAGCAGGGCGCACGCGGCGTCGCGGTCGCGGCCGCGCAGCGAGCGCAGCTTCACGGGATCGGCCAAGGCCCCCCTTCCTTCAGGCGTCGATCACGGCGAGGACCGCGTCCTCTTCGATGGAGTCCCCTTCCTGCACGCGGATCTCGCGGATGCGCCCCGCGCACGGCGCCTCCACCGGGATCTCCATCTTCATCGACTCGAGGATGAGGATCACGTCGCCCTCGGCGACCGCGTCGCCCACCGCCTTCTCGAGCTTCCACACGCTGCCGGTGATCTGCGCCGCGACCTCGGTCGGCATGCCTCCTCCCTGCGTGACGCGGCATATACCACATCCGAAGGATCGCTTCGCCTCGACCCTCGCGGAACCCTTCCTTATCTTCGAGCGTCGGAGGTCCCCGGAGGTCGGCATGTTCGAGACCCTGACCCACGGCTTCGAGGCGGCGCGCGAGAAGCTGCGGGGCGTCCAGGAGCTGCGCGAGGAGAACGTCGAGACGGCGCTGCGCGACGTGCGCGCCTCCCTGCTCGAGGCGGACGTGGACTTCGCCGTGGTGAAGGATTTCCTCGCGCGGGTGAAGGAACGCGCCCTCGGCGAGAGAGTCGAGACGCGCGCGCGCGACGCCCAGGGGCGCCTGCTGCGCGTGACCCCCGGCCAGCACTTCGTCGCGGTCTGCGAGCAGGAGCTGGTGCGGCTCATGGGGCCGGTGGACCCAGATCTGGCCCGGGACGCGCGCGGCTGCACGTCGGTGCTGCTCCTCGGCCTGCAGGGCGTGGGCAAGACCACCGTGGCGGCGAAGCTGGCGCGCCACCTCGCCGCGCAGGGCCGGCGGCCGCTCCTCGTCGCGGCGGACGTGCAACGCCCCGCGGCGGTCCTGCAGCTCCAGCAGCTCGGCGAGCGGATCGGCGTCGTGGTGCACGCAGGCGCGCCCGGGCAGGCGGCGCCCTCCATCTGCGCTGCCGCCGCGGCCCGCGCCCGCGCCGAGGGCTTCGACGCGATCGTCTACGACAGCGCCGGGCGCCTCGCCATCGACGACGAGCTGATGGCCGAGATCGAGGAGATCGCGAAGGCGGCGGAGCCCGCGAACCGCCTCCTCGTCTGCGACGCCCTCATGGGCCGCGACGCGGTGAACGTGGCGCAGGCCTTCCACGAGCGCATCCCCCTCGACGGGCTCGTGCTCACCAAGCTCGACGGCGACGCGCGCGGCGGGGCGGCGCTCGCGGTCAAGGCCGTGACGGGCGTGCCCATCAAGTTCCTCGGCACCGGCGAGACCCTGGAGCGGCTCGAGCCCTTCCGGCCCGAAGGCCTCGCCTCGCGGATCCTCGGCATGGGCGACGTCGTGGGCCTCGTGCGCGACTTCGAGGCCGTGGTGGACGAGCAGCAGGCGGAGGCCGACGCGGAGCGGATCCTCGGGGGCCGATTCACGATGGACGACCTCCTCGGCCAGCTCCGCACGCTCCAGAAACTGGGACCGTTGCGCGAGATCCTGGCCAAGCTCCCGATGTTCGGATCCCTGGCCCAGCAGGTGGACGAGCGCGAGCTCGGCAAGGTGCAGGCGATGATCCACTCCATGACCCGCGACGAACGCACCGACCCCGACGTGATCGACAAGAGCCGCGCGTCGCGCATCGCCCGGGGCAGCGGCCGGCGCACGCGGGAGGTGCTCGACCTGGTGCAGCGCTTCGCCCAGATGCGCAGCGTGATGGGATCCCTGGGGGGAGGCGGGCTCCTCGGGCGGGTGCCGGGTCTCGGAAGGCTCGCGGGCGCCGGGGCTGGCGCGGATCCCATGGCCCTTCTCCAGGGCGCGGGCGCGGGGCAGCCCCGGGCGAGCCGGGGGGGCGACCGCAAGCGGGAGCGCGAGAAGCGCTCCAAGCGCAAGCAGGCGCGCAAGGACCGCAAGAAGGGACGGCGGCGCTGAGCCCGCGCGCGGCCCTGCGAGCGCCCGGAGCGCTCTTCAGGTTCCCGCGGGCCTGCCGATCCAGGAGACGCATGCGACGGATCCTGCTCGTGTTCTCGGCTCTCGCGGCGCTCTGGCCGGCTGGCGGCGCCGCGCAGGAGGAGCTCTTCCCGCGGCCCGCCGCGCTCGAGCCGCGTATCGAGTTCTGGCGTCGCGTCTACAGCGAGGTCGGGACCGACGGGGGCTTCATCCACGACTACGAAGACCTGGGCGTGGTGTACGAGGTCGTGCGCCACCCGGGTCTCTCGGACCGCGCCTTCGAGCGCGAGGTGGACGAGGCCAAGGACGACACCGCGGCGATCCTGCGCCGGCTCGCCCGGGGGGTGCGCGAGAACCTGAGCCCGGACGAGGTGCGCGTGCTCGGTGCGTGGCCCCCGGGCGTCTCGAACGCGACGCTCGCCGGGGCGGCGAAGCGCGTGCGCTTCCAGCTCGGCCAGGCCGACAAGTTCCGCGCTGGGGTCGCGCGCTCGGGGGCCTGGGAGCACTACATCCGTGGCGTCCTCGAGGAGCACGGGCTGCCCGCCGAGCTCTCCGCGCTGCCGCACGTCGAATCCTCGTACAACCCGGCGGCCCACTCCTTCGTCGGCGCGTCGGGCATCTGGCAGTTCATGCGCTCCACGGGGAAGCGCTTCATGCGCGTGGATCACGTCGTGGACGAGCGGCGCGATCCCCTGCTCTCGTCCGTCGCGGCCGCCCGCCTGTTGCGCGAGAACCACGAAGCAACGGGCACCTGGCCCCTGGCCATCACGTCCTACAACCACGGCGCCGCCGGCATGAACCGCGCGGTCCAAAAGCTGGGCACGCGCGACATCGCGACGATCGTGGCGCACTACGAGAGCCGGAGCTTCGGGTTCGCCTCGAAGAACTTTTACGTGGAGTTCCTCGCCGCGCTCGACGTCTCGAGCGACGCCGAGCGCTTCTTCGGCCCGATCCAGCGCCATCCCCCCGCGAACCCCGAGATCGTCGTGCTCGACGCGAACTACGAGGCCGCCGCCCTGGCGAGCGCGTTCGGCGTGCCCCTCGACGTGCTGCGCGAGTACAACCTCGCGCTGCTCTCGCCCATCTGGCAGGGGCAGAAGTACGTGCCGGCGCGCTACGGCCTGCGCCTGCCGCGCAGCGCCACCCGCCCGCCCGGCGCGGTGGTGCTCGCCGGTCTCGCGCCCGGGGAGCGCTTCGCCGCGCAGAAGCCCGACCGCCACTACCGCGTGCACCGCGGCGACACGCTCTCGCGGATCGCCCGACGCTTCGGGGTGTCGGAGCGCGAGCTCGTGGCGCTGAACGGGCTGCGCAGCCGGAACCAGATCGCCGTGGGGCAGCTGCTGCGCCTGCCGAGCCACGAGGACGCGCCGCCCGCGCCCGCCGTGGTCGCGCTCGAGCCCGCCGGCGCGTCCGGGAGCGCGGGCGCCGGCGAGCCGCGGCCCGCGTCCGGCGTCTACCGGGTGCGGCCCGGCGACTCGCTCTCGAACATCGCGAAGCGCTTCGGCGTCTCCGAGCGCGACCTGATGGCGCTGAACAAGATCCGCGACCGGCACCTCGTGGTGGCGGGCCGGTTGCTCCAGATCCCCGGCGGCGACCTGGCACCCGAGCCCACGGCCCCCGCGGCGACCACGCGCTACACGGTGCGCCCCGGCGACACCCTGTCCGGGATCGCGTCCCGCCACGGGGTCGGGCCGAACGAGATCCTGGCGCGCAACCGCCTCGCGAACCGCAACCAGCTGCGCGCGGGGCAGACGCTGCTGCTCCCCGGAGAGGCCGGGGCCCCCGCGCCGACACCGGTGGAGGTCGCGGTCGCGGACGCGCCCGCCGCCCCGGTGAAGCTCGAGACCGCCCACGCCGCGCCCGCTCCGGCCGAGGTCGCGGTGGCCGTCGAA
>DASRUS010000092.1:0-10784 GCA_035687825.1 Myxococcota bacterium
TCTACATTCCTGTAGGGCGGCTCGCAAGCGGAGTGCTCTCAGGCCCTTGGACCCGAAGAGGCATACAATTGACTGAGCATCCGACCGCGCCGCGCAGTCGCCGCGACGCTCTCACCCCCAGATCGAGCTGCGCGCGCGCACGCCGTCGTTCACGCGCGCCTGGATCTCGCGACGCAGCTCCTCGGTCATGCGCGAGACCAGCAGCTCGTCGCGCGCCGCTTCGCGCCCGAGGTGCGCCGTGGAGATCGCGGCGCCGAACTGGAGCGACCACTTCGAGGGGAGCGGCACGAGCCCGAGCGGCCCGAGCCACGGGAAGGTCGGGGTCACCGGGACGAAGGGGAGCCCCGCCATGCGCGCGAACGTCTCTACCTTGAAGAGCACCGGGTGCGCCTCCTCGGCGCCCACCACCGCGACGGGAACCAGCGGGCAGCGCATCTCGATCGCGAGGCGCACCACGCCGCCGCGCCCGAAGCGCTGGAGGCGATAGCGGTCGCGGAAGGGCTTCGTGGCGCCCTTGGCTCCCTCGGGAAACGCGATCACCGACGCACCGCGAGCCAGCAGCCGCTCGGCGTTCTCGCGGCAGGCGCGCACGCCGCCGAGCCGCGCGAAGAACGACTGCGCGAAGGGAAGCGTGACGAGCCAGTCCGCGATGAGGAAGCGCGGGCGCTCCGCGCCGGGGAAGCGACGCGCCACCGCGTGGGAGATCATCAGGCCGTCGTAGGGCAGGAGCCCCGAGCGGTTCGCGACGAACAGGCACGGCGTGTCGAGCTCGAGCGCCTCGAGGCCGCGCACCTGGCTGCGCCAGTAGCGGTCGGCGAGGAAGTCGAGCAGCGGGAGCGCGCGCTCGAGCGCCTGGGCGTCGAGGCCGAACTCGTCCACCTCGAAGCGCTGCTCGCTCATGCCGAGCGTCGAGAGCCGCCGGCGCAGCTCGTCGAAGAGCTCCATGGCGTCGAAGCCCGGCGCGGGCTCCGGCGCCCGCCCGGGCAGGCGCGCCCGGATCTCCCGGCGCAGATCGGCGAGGGCGTCGGTGAGGAGCGCGGCGCCCCCGTCCCGGCCGGGCGCGCTCGGCGCCGCGTTCGCTTCAATCCTCTGGGGGGGATCGCTCACGGGCTCCTCAGCGGTAGCGGCGCATGCGCCGGGCGCCGACGAAGGAGAGCCACGCCTCCTGGGTCGTGTAGGCCGGCTCGCCGAACGCCGCGAAGCCGCGCGCGCCGTCCGCCACCCAGAGGTAGCGCAGGTAGTCGTAGAAGGCCTCGGGGGGGTCGCCCGTCTGGCGCTGGGAGGGGACGTAGCGCAGCCGGAAGAGCAGCGGCGACGGGACCTTGAGCACGGTCTTCCCGGCCATGCGCAGCAGGCTCGAGAGCGGGAGCACGTTGCGGCCCACCACGTTGTACACACCGGGGTGTCGCTCGAGGGTGGCGCGCAGGAACGCGAAGAGCGCGTCCTCCTCGTGCACGAGCTGGAGCAGCGGATCCCAGCCGAGGAGCGTCGGCACGATGGGGCGTGCCAGGTAGCGGGTGACGGGGTCCCAGCAGGTCGGCCCCACGATCCAGCAGGGGCGCAGCACCGTGACCTCGGTGTCGGGGTGCCGCGACGACCAGTCGCGCACGAGCTCTTCCGTCTGCACGCGATTCATCACGTTGTGGGCCTGCGGGTGGCCGCGCAGCGGATGGTCCTCGCTCAGGAAGTTCGGGTTGTCCGGGCGCGGCCCGTAGAGCATCGTGCTCGAGGCCAGCACGATGCGGCGCACCTTGTGCGCGGCGCAGGCGTGGAGCACGTGCAGGCTGCCGATCGTCTCGAGCTCGTGGTCGCCCTCCAGGTCCGGGGTGGGGAACGTGCGGAAGGCCGCGTGCACCACCACCTCGACGCGCTCCTTCTCGAAGATCTCGGCGAGCCGCCCGTCCGCGGTGGGGTCCGTGAGATCCGCGCGGTGGAAGCGCACGCGCCCCTCCAGGCGGTAGGGGCGGCGCAGGTCGATGCCCACCAGCCGCAGCTTGGGGTCGTGCGCGAGCAGCCGCTCCGCGAGCCGCTGCCCGAGGAACGTGCGGAGGCCGGTGATGGCGATGGTCCGGGGGGACTCCAATTCGGATCGGGCTCCTGCGTCGGCGCGGGGGGCGCCCCCACGGTCACCAGATACCATCGACGGCGATGGCCGTCACGCGCCGCGTCGGCGTCGCCCAGGATCCCCGCTTCGAGCGGCATCGCGGCCCCCCGGGCCATCCCGAGCGGCCCGAGCGGCTCGCCGCGGTGGCGAAGGCCGTGGAGGAGCGCAGCGCGCGCCTGGTGCGGATCGAGCCCCGCCCGGCGGACGACGCGGAGATCCTGCGCGTGCACGGCGCCGAGCACCTGGCGGTGCTCGAGGAGGCCGCGCGCCGGGCGCCGATGCGCCTCGACCCCGATACCTACGTCTCCCGCGAGAGCGCGGAGATCGCGCGGCTCGCGGCGGGCACGGCGGTGGAGGCGGCGCGGCGCGTGGCGCGCGGCGAGCTCGACGCGGGCTTCGTGGCCGTGCGTCCGCCCGGGCATCACGCCGAGGCCGGCCGGGCCATGGGCTTCTGCCTGCTCAACCACGTGGCCATCGCCGCGCGCGCGCTCCAGCGCGACGAAGGCCTGGGCCGCGTGCTCGTCCTCGACTGGGACGTGCACCACGGCAACGGCACGCAGCACCTCTTCGAGGCGGATCCCTCGGTGCTCTACTTCTCGACGCACCAGTTCCCGTACTACCCGGGCACCGGCGACTTCGACGAGACGGGCGTCGGGGCCGGCGAGGGCACGACGGTGAACGTGCCGCTGCCTGCGGGCTCCGGCGACGAGGAGTGGGTCGGCGTGATGGCGCGCGCGCTCGCGCCCGTCGCGCGCTCGTTCCGTCCCGAGCTGCTGCTCGTCTCGTGCGGCTTCGACGCGCACGCCGACGATCCCCTCGCCTCGATGGAGGTGAGCGGCGAGGGCTTCCGTTCCCTTGCGCGCATCGCGCGCTCGCTCGCCGACGAGTGCTGCGACGGACGCGTCGTGCTCGTGCTCGAGGGCGGCTACGCGCTCTCGGGCCTGTACGAGGGCACGGCCGCGGTGCTCGATGCGCTCCTCGCGCCCAGCGCCGACGCGCCGGCGACGTCCGACCCGCCCGGTGGGAGCCGGCTGCACCGCGCACTCGCGCGCGCGGCCGCGGTCCACGCCACCCGGCATCCTGGCATCGGCTCGGGGTAGCTCCCGAAACTCCCCAGCATCTGGGGTCGGGCTGCGCAGTGATCCCCTACATCTTGTGTGAGAACGCAGGATCCGAAAAATCTTCGATCCGGTGGAATTTTTCCGCTTGCCTTTGCGCGCGGAACCGCCTAAAAGGGGGATCGAGTGGGATGGAGTGGCATCAAGTGGGACGAAGCGGTTCGATCAGTTCCCCTGAAGACACTCCGAACGCCGGGAGTGAGCGCATCGCATGTTTCGTGGTCGGTACCCGCACACGATCGATCCGAAGGGTCGCGTGAGCATGCCGACGGCCTTTCGGGCAGAGCTCCAAGAGCACGAGGATCGGCCTCCGTTCGTGACGAACCTCTCGCGCTGCCTGGCCCTCTTCCCTTGGCAACGCTGGCTCGACTTCGAGGAGCGCATGGCGAGCTTGTCGCAGGTTCGGCCGGAGGTCCAGGCCTTCCAACGGTTCCTGGTGTCGGGAGCGCAGGAGTGCGCCATCGATCGCCAGGGCCGGATCCTCCTGCCGCAGCACCTGCGCCAGCACGCCGGGCTCGAACGGGAGGTGGTCATCGCGGGAGTGGGACCGCGCATCGAGATCTGGGACCGCTCTCGCCTGGACGAGGAGATCCGGCGCGTGGCCGAGCGGCACGACGAGATCTCGACGGTGCTGGCGGACCTGGGCCTGTGAAGGTGGGGGGTGCGGAGGAGCCTGGCTCCTCCGACTGAGGACTGGGGTGTCCCCCGGAGCACTCCGCTCGTGGAGCGGGGATGGATGGGGGGCTTGAACCGATCCCGAGCATGGGTGCTCTGGGGGCATCCCAAGTCCTCGCAACGTCCGGACCTGCGCCGGGCCGGCGCTCTCGATCGATGACGCGCGCCTTCCGTCACGACCCCGTCATGCTGCGCGAGTGCCTGGACTCGCTGGCCGTGCGCCCGGGGGCCACGGTGGTGGACGGGACCGTCGGCGGAGGGGGACACGCGGAGGCGATTCTCGAGGCGAGCGCACCGGACGGGCGCCTCCTCGGGCTGGACGTGGACGATGAGGCTCTGGCGCACGCTCGCGAGAGGCTGCGCCGGTTCGGAGAGCGCGTGATGCTGCTGCGGGCCTCCTTCCGAGAGCTCGACCGCCAGCGAGCCCTCGCCGGCTTCGGGCCCCTGGACGGCGTGCTCCTCGACCTCGGCGTCTCCTCGCACGAGCTCGACTCGCCGGAGCGCGGCTTCGGGTTCGCTGCGGACCCCGACGCTCCCCTGGACATGCGCATGGACCGGCGCGCGCCCGAGACCGCCGCAACGCTCCTGGCCCGCGCGAGCGAGCGCGAGCTCGCGCGCTGGCTGCTCGAAGCCGGCGAGCTGCCCGGCGCGGCGCGTCTCGCCCGGGCGATCGTGCGCGCGCGGGAGCGCGCCCCCCTGCGCACCTCGGGCGACCTGGTGCGCGTGGTGCGGGAGAGCGGCGTGGGCCGCGGCCGCCGGCATCATCCCGCGACCCTCGTCTTCCAGGCGCTGCGCATCGTCGTGAACGACGAGCTCGGCGCGCTCGACGAGGGGCTCGGCCAGGCGCTCGACGCGACGCGGCCCGGCGCCCGCATCGTCGTCCTCTCGTATCACTCGCTCGAGGATCGCCGCGTGAAGCAGCGCTTCCGCGACGAGGAGCGCGGCTGCACGTGCCCGCCCCGCGTGCCGGTGTGCGTGTGCGGCCGGCGGCCGCGGCTGCGCGTGCTCACGCGCAAGCCCGTGCGCCCGTCCGAGTCCGAGGTGCGCGCGAACCCCCGCGCGCGCTCGGCGCGACTGCGCGCCGCCGAGCGCGTCGCCGACGAGGTCGCGTGATGGCGCGCCCGGCCCTGCTCGCGGTGCAGCGCGGCCCCGGCTCCGCCGGCTACGCGCGCGCCCGCGTGCTGGGGCTCGTGGGCGCCGACGTCGCGCGCGGCTCGCGCCGCGCCACGCGCCGCAACCAGTGGATCCTGGCGGCCGTCGCGGCGGGCGTCGCGGGCGCGCTCGTGTTCGTCGCGCTGCGCGTCGAGATCCTGCGCACGCGCTACGAGCTCGCGCGCCTGGCCGACGAAGAGGCCGAGCTCCTCGAGGCGCGCAGCGCGCTCCTCGTCGAGGTGCGCGAGCTCCGCCACCCGGAGCGCCTGGCCCGCCTCGCCGAGCGCCGCGGCTTCGCGCCCCCGGAGCGCGTGATCCGTCTCGCCGAGCCGCCGATCCCGGTCCGGAGGGCGCGCCCGTGAGGTCCGCCGACCTGCGCCGATCCGCGCTGCGGGTGCGCGTCGTGCAGGTCGGGATCGTCGTGGCGTTCCTGGGCCTCGCGGTACGCGCCGGCCACCTCACGGTGGTGGACCCGCGCGGCGCCGCGCGGGCCCCCCGCCAGACGGATCGCGACTTCGATCTCGCGCCGCACCGTGGGCTCGTGACCGACCGCACCGGCGCCGAGCTCGCGCTCACGCTGGACGCGCCCTCCGTCTACGCGATTCCGGGCGCGCTCGCGGACCCCGACGCCAGCGTGCGCGCCCTGGCGGGGGCCCTGGAGATGCCGCCCGCACTCGTGCGCGATCGGCTCGGGCGCTCGAAGCGCTTCAGCTACGTGGCGCGCTGGGTCGCGCCCGAGCGCGCCGAGCGGGTGCGCGCGCTCGAGCTGCCCGGCGTCGGCGTCCTCGACGAGCCCCGTCGCGTCTACCCCCACCGCCGGCTTGCCGCGCAGGTGCTCGGCTTCGCGAACATCGACGGCGAGGGCGTGCGGGGCATCGAGCAGCAGGAGGACGCGTGGCTGCGCGGCCGGGCGCAGAGCATCCCGGTGGAGCGCGACAACCGCGGCCGCCTGCTCTTCCCGGCGGGCGTCGACCCGCGCAGCGCATCCGGCGGCGACGTGGCGCTCACGCTCCACGCCGTGCTCCAGGCGGAGGCCGAGCAGGCGCTCGACGAGGCGATCCGCGCCACGCGCTCGCGGGCGGGAACCGTGCTGAGCCTCGATCCGCGCACGGGCGACGTGCTCGCCCTCGCGGAGCACCCGACCTTCGACCCGAACCACTTCCGCGAGGCGACCTTCTCCGAGACCCGCTCGCGCGCCTTCCTCGACGTGGCGGAGCCCGGCTCGACGCTCAAGCTCTTCGCGGTCGCGGGCGCGATCGAGACGGGCGCGATCGGCGCGAGCCAGCTCTTCGACTGCGAGTCCGGCTCGTTCCGCGTGCCCGGCAGGACGATCCGCGACCGCCATCCCTTCGGCTGGCTCGACGCGGCGGGGGTGCTGCGCGTCTCGAGCAACGTCGGCGCGACGAAGATCGCCTACGCGCTCGGCGCCGAGTCGCACGCGCGGACCCTGCGCCGCTTCGGCTTCGGCGCCTCCACGGGGAGCGGCTTCCCGGACGAGGCGGCGGGCCTGCTCCGCGACTGGCGCGAGTGGCGGCCGGTGGACCACGCGAACGTGGCGTTCGGCCAGGGGGTGAGCGTGACCGCGGTCCAGCTCGCCGCCGCCACGGCCGCCCTCGCCGACGGCGGTCTCTGGCGCCGCCCGCGCCTGGTGCTGGCCCGCCGCTCCCGGAGCGGCGACTGGGAACCGGCGCCCCCCTCTCCCCCGCGGCGCGCCGTGGCGGCGTCCACGGCCGCGGCCGTCCTCGAGATGATGCGGGGCGTGGTGGGGCCGGAGGGCACGGGCCGCCTGGCGGCGCTCCGCGACCTCTCCGTCGCCGGCAAGACCGGCACGGCCCAGAAAATTGACCGCGCGACGGGAACCTACGCCGACGATCGCTACATTGCCTGGTTCGTGGGGGTGGTGCCGGCGAATGATCCGCGTCTCGTCATCGTGACGATGCTCGACGAGCCCGTCGGCCTGGCCCACACGGGCGGCATGCTGGCAGCTCCCCTCTTCGCGAAGGTCGCGGCGGCCCAGCTGAGGACGCTCGGGATCGTGACCCGCCCCGACCTCCCGGAGCTGCGGGTGGCCCAGGCGGCGCAGGCGGACCCCGCGCCGGACCCCTCCCCGGCCGACCGCGCGCCCGCTCCGCGCCCGGACGTACGCGCTCCGCTGCGCGCGGTGCCGCCCTCCGGGCCGCCCCCGAGCGTCGCGAGGGTCGCCTCGCGGGAGTCGGCGCGCCTCGCCGCGCTGGAGGATCGGGTGCTCCTTCCGGACTTCCGGGGGCTCAGCCCCGAGCAGGTGAAGCGCCTCACCGCGGGAAGCCGGTTGAGTGTGGAGATCCACGGCCGCGGCCTCGCGGTCGCGCAGGAGCCCGAGCCGGGCACGATCCTCGCCGGGGCGTCGCGCCGCGTGCGCGTGCGCTTCGCGAGCGGAGGCGGAACGTGAGCGGGCCCATCGCCGCGGCGCGCACGACGGACGCGAGGGGCTGAGGCCGTGCGCCTCTCCGCCCTGCTCGAGGCCCTGCCGCCCGCCCTCGCGCTCGAAGGACGCGCGCCCGGCGCGGATCCCGTCGTGCGCGGCCTCTGCATCGACTCGCGCCGGGTCTCCCCCGGCGACCTCTTCGTGGCGCTGCCCGGCCAGTACGCCGACGGCCACGACCACCTCCCGGAGGCGCTGCGCCTCGGCGCCGCGGCCTTCGTGGTGGAGCGCTGGCCCCAGGCCGACGTGCAGGGGCGCCCCGTCGTGCGCGTGCGCGACGCGCGCCGGGCGCTCGCGCCGCTCTCCGCCCGCTTCTTCGGCGATCCCTCCCGCGAGCTGACACTCGTGGGGGTCACCGGGACGAACGGAAAGACCAGCACCACGTTCCTGGTCGAGTCGATCCTGGGCCAGGCCGGCCGCCGCGTGGGCCTGATCGGGACCGTGGAGGTGCGCTTCGCGGACGTGCGCCAGCGCGCGCTCAACACCACGCCCGAGAGCCTCGAGCTCCAGCGCACACTGCGCCACATGCTCGACCGCGGCGTCGACGCCGTGGCGATGGAGGTCTCGTCCCACGGGATCGCGCTCGGGCGCATCGCGGGCTGCCGCTTCGCGGTGGCGGCGCTCACCAACGTGACCCAGGACCACCTCGACTTCCACGGCAGCATGGAGTTCTACCTCGACTCCAAGCTCGACCTCTTCCGCCACTACCTGGCGGACGGCGGCTCGGCGGTGGTGAACGCCGACGACGCCTCGGCGAGCGCCTTCGAGACCGCAGCCAAGGACGCGGGCGCGCGCCTCGTGCGCGTCTCGCGCCGGCGCGACGCCGACGCCGAGGTGGTCCTCGAGGAGGCGGACGTGACGCTCGAACGCTCGCGCGTGCGACTGCGCCTGCCCTCGGGCCCGCTCGAGGCGGAGCTGCCGCTGCTCGGCGAGTTCAACCTCGAGAACCTGCTCGTGGCGACGGGCATCGCCGTGGCGCTCGACGTCGCGCCCGACGCGATCGCCCGCGGCGTCCGCGCCTGCCCCCAGGTGCCCGGCCGCATGGAGCGCGTCGGTGCCGAGCTCGCCGACGTGCCCACGGTGCTCGTGGACTACGCCCACACGCCGGACGCGGTGGAAAAACTCTTGCGCGCGGTACGGCCGCTGGCGCGCGGGCGCCTCATCGCGCTCTTCGGCTGCGGTGGCGACCGCGACCGCGGCAAGCGCCCGCTCATGGCCGAGGCCGTCGCGCGTCACGCCGACCGGGTGATCGTGACGAGCGACAACCCGCGGAGCGAGGACCCGCTGCGCATCCTGGCCGACGTGGAGAAGGGGCTCGGGGCGCTGCGCCGCGTGGAGCCCGACGCGCTCGACGCGGCCGAGCGCGCGTACGCCGCGCTCCCGGACCGGCGCGCCGCCATCGAGCTCGCGGTGCGGATCGCGCGCCCCGAGGACACGGTGGTGCTCGCGGGCAAGGGCCACGAGGACTACCAGATCGTGGGGCGCGAGCGGCTGCCCTTCGACGATCGCGTGGAGGCGCGCCGCGCGCTCCTGCGCCGGAGCCGGCCGTGAGGCTTCCCTTCCGCGCGGGCGACGCCGTGCGCTGGAGCGGAGGGAGGCTGCTCCAGGGCGCGCCCGAGGCGGAGCTCGGCGGAGTCTCCATCGACACCCGCTCGCTCACCGCCGGCCAGCTCTTCGTCGCGATCCGCGGGCCGAGCCACGACGCGCACGGCTTCCTCGACGCCGCCCTCGCGCGAGGCGCGGCGGGGCTCGTGGTCGAGCGCGGCCGCGCCCTGCCCGCCGGGCTCGACGCCGCGCTTCCCGTCGTGGAGGTGGACGACACGACGCGCGCCCTCGGCGCGCTCGCCGCGGGCCATCGCGCCGGCTTCGACGGCCCCGTGGTGGCGATCACCGGGAGCAACGGCAAGACCACGACGAAGGAGATGTGCGCCGCGATCCTCTCCGTGTCGCGCCCGTGCCTGCGCACGCGCGGCAACCTCAACAACCAGTTCGGGCTGCCGCTGACGCTCCTCGAGCGGGGCTCGGAGCATCGCGCGCTCGTGGTGGAGATCGGCATGAACCACCGGGGCGAGATCGCGCCGCTCGCCGCGATCGCAAGGCCGAGCGTCGCAGTCGTCACGAACGTGGGGACGGCCCACCTCGAGCACCTCGGCTCGCGCGAGGAGATCGCGCGGGAGAAGGGTGACCTGGTGGCGGGTCTCGAGCCGGGGGGGGTGGCGGTGCTGCCCGCGGACGATGCGCTGGCGCTCGCGCAGGGGCGGCGTGCACCCGGGCGGGTGGTCACGTTCGGGCGGTCCCCGCGCGCGGACGTGCGCGCCGAAGGCGTCGCCGCCCTCGGCGACCGGGGCTTCGCCTTCGAGCTGGCAGCGCCCGAGGGGCGCGCGCCCGTGCACGTCGCGGGGCTCGGCGAGCACACGGTGCTGAACGCGCTCGCCGCCGCGGGCGCGGCCCTGGCCGCGGGCGCCCCCCTCGACGACGTGCCCGCGGGCCTCGGGTCGTTCCGTCCCGTGGGCGGACGCATGGAGCGGCTCGCGCTCCCCCGCAACGTCATCCTCGTCAACGACACCTACAACGCGAACCCGCAGTCCGTGGAGGTGGCGCTGCGCAGCCTGGCGGAGCTCAAGGGGAGCAGCCGCGCCATCGCGGTGCTGGGCGACATGGCGGAGCTCGGGGCCGCGGCGGCGCAGGCGCACCAGGCGGTGGGCCGCCTCGTCGCCGGGCTCGGCATCGACTGGCTCTTCGTGCTCGGCCCGCACGCCCCCGAGCTCGCCAAGGGCGCCCTCGAGGCCGGCATGGATCCGGCGCGCGTCCACGTGGGTCGCGACCACGACGAGACCGGGGCCGAGGTGGAGCGCATCCTCCAGGGCGACGACTGGGTGCTCGTCAAGGGCTCGCGCTCCATGCGCATGGAGCGCGTGGTGGAATCGCTCACCGCGCGGCTGGGGGCGTAGATGCTGTACCACCTGCTCTACCCGCTGGCCACGGAGCACGGCGCCTTCAACGTGGTCCGCTACATCACGTTCCGCACCGCGGCGGCCGCGCTCACCGCGCTCTTCATCTCGTTCCTGCTGGGTCCGCCGCTCATCCGCGCGCTGGAGCGCCGGCGCGTGGGCCAGCCGATCCGCAAGATCGGACCCGACCACCAGAAGAAGGCGGGCACGCCCACCATGGGGGGGATCCTGATCCTGCTCGCGCTCGGCATCTCGGTGCTGCTCTGGTCCGAGCTCGACAACCGCTTCGTGTGGCTCGTGCTCGGCGTGACGGTGGGCTACGG
>DASRUS010000093.1:0-3825 GCA_035687825.1 Myxococcota bacterium
AAGAGGTCGGCGAAGCCGCGCCGCTCGAAGTGCCGCTCGACGAACGCCTTGGGCTCGAGGCCGCGACCGCCGAGGTCGCCGCCGGCCGAGAAGGCCTTGTCGCCGGCGCCGGTCAGCACCACGACGCGCGCCTCGGGATCGCGGTTCGCGCGCTCGAGGCCCGCGGCGAGGCCCGCCATCAGCTCCGCGGAGAGGGCGTTGCGGCTCTCGGGGCGGTTCAGCGTGAGCGTCGCGACGCGGTCGCGCACCTCGTAGAGCAGCGCCGGCTCGGCCATCTGCGCGTCCCTCCTCGCGGTTTCGGAAGCTAGCAGGCGCAGCGCCGGGGGCGCGCGCGGACCCCCGCGCGGGTTTGACACTGCTCCGGGCTTCCGCGACACTCGCGATCCTGCGCGCTTTCCCCTGCCAAAACGCGGAGTTGAAGCGGAGTTTCCCGTGAAGGTGCTCGTCAGCGATTCCCTCGCGCCCCAGGGTCTCGAGGTGCTCGAGAAGGCCCCGGGCCTCTCGGTGGACTACCGGCCCGGCTGCTCCCCCGCGGAGCTCGTCGAAGCCATCGCCGACGCCGACGGCCTCGTGGTTCGCAGCGGGACCCGGGTCACCGCGTCCGTGATCGACGCGGCGTCGAAGCTGCGCGTGATCGGCCGCGCCGGGATCGGCGTGGACAACGTGGACGTGGCCAGGGCCACCGCCCTCGGCATCGTCGTCGTGAACACGCCCGAGGGCAACAACGTGACGACCGCGGAGCACGCCATCGCGCTGCTCGTGTCCCTCGCGCGCCACGTGCCCCAGGCCACCGCCTCCATGAAGGCGGGCCACTGGGAGAAGAACAAGTTCACGGGGCTCGAGCTCTACAACCGCACGCTCGGGGTGGTGGGTCTGGGCAACATCGGTCGCATCGTGGCGAAGCGCGCCCAGGGTCTCGGCATGCGCGTCGTCGCCTACGATCCCCACATCCCCCCCGACGCCGGGTCGAAGCTCGACGTCGAGCTCGTGCCCCTCGACGAGCTCCTGGCGCGCGCGGACGCCATCACGGTCCACGTGCCTCGCACCAAGGAGACGACGGGTCTCCTGGGGCGCGAGGCGCTGCGCAAGGCGCGCCGGGGCGTGCTCGTCGTGAACGCCGCCCGGGGCGGGATCGTGGACGAGGCGGCGCTCCTCGAAGCGCTCGAGAGCGGGCAGGTGGGCGGCGCGGCCCTCGACGTCTTCGAGAAGGAGCCGCCGCCCAGGGACCATCCCCTCGTGGCCCACGAGCGGGTGATCTGCACGCCGCATCTCGGGGCCTCCACCGAGCAGGCGCAGCTCAACGTGGCCGTGGCCGTGGCGGAGCAGGTGCGCGACTTCCTGCTCCAGCGCGTGGTGCGCAACGCCGTGAACTTCCCGTCGCTCTCCCCGGAGATGCTCGAGCAGGTGCGCCCCTACCTCGTCCTCGGCGAGAAGCTCGGGCGCTTCCAGGGCCAGCTCTGCCCCGGCGTCATCGAGGAGATCGAGATCGAGTACGCGGGCGAGGTGGCCGAACTGCGCGTCGCACCCATCACGATCGCCGTGCTGAAGGGGCTGCTCGAGCGCGTGAGCGAGCGCGTGAACATGGTGAACGCGCCGCACGTGGCGCAGGAGCGGGGCATCAAGGTGATCGAGTCCAAGGCCAGCCGGCCCCGGGACTTCGCGAGCGCCATCACCACGCGCGTGCGCGGCTGCGTGGACCGGCTCATCGCGGGCGCCGTCTTCCACGGCGGGCAGCCGCGCATCGTGCGCATCGACGACTTCATGCTCGAGGCGATCCCGGAGGGCCCCACCATCCTGATCCAGAACCACGACCGGCCGGGCGTGGTGGGGAACGTGGGGCGCATCCTCGGCGAGGCGGGCATCAACATCTCGCGCATGCAGCTCGCGCTGGTGCGCGAGCGGAACGAGGCGGCGATGCTCGTGAACGTGGACACGAGCCCGCCGGAGGCGGTGCTGGAGGAGCTGCGCAACCTGCCGCACATGATCGCGGCGCAGCTCGTCGAGCTGTAGGAGCCGGACGGTGGCCACGCTCGTCGCGGTCGGCGCCCAGTGGGGCGACGAGGGCAAGGGCAAGATCGTGGACTGGCTCGCCATGCGCGCCGACCTCGTGGTGCGCTTCCAGGGCGGGAACAACGCCGGCCACACGCTCGTGGTGGACGGCGAGGCCACGGTGCTGCACGTGGTGCCCGCGGGCATCCTGCGCCCGGGGACGGTGAACCTGATCGGACCGGGCGTGGTGGTGGATCCCCGGGTGCTGCTGGCCGAGATCGAGAAGCTCCGGGAGCGCGGCGTGCTGCGCGATCCGGCGCGCCTGCGCGTCTCGGGGCGCTGCCACGTGATCCTCGACTGGCACGTGGCGCTCGACAAGGCGCGCGAGGAATCGCGGCGCGGCGGGGCGATCGGCACGACGGGCCGCGGCATCGGCCCCACCTACGAGGACAAGGTGGCGCGCCGCGGGATCCGCGTGGCCGACCTCCTGGATCCCGCGAGCCTGGGCGAGACGATCGAGCGCCTGGCGCACGACAAGAACTTCGAGCTCACCGAGCTCCACCACTGGAAGCCCGTGGACGCGGAGCAGCTCTACGCGGAGGCGGTGGAGTTTGGGCGCGGGCTCGAGCCCTACGTGGACCACACGGGCCGCATCCTCGAGCGCGCGCTGCGCGAGGGCCGGAGCGTGCTCTTCGAGGGCGCCCAGGGCACCTTCCTCGACCTCGACCACGGAACCTACCCGTACGTGACGTCGTCGAGCTGCGTCGCGGGGGCGGCGTGCACGGGCGCGGGCGTGGGCCCCACCCAGATCGACCGCGTGCTCGGCATCAGCAAGGCGTATCTCACGCGCGTGGGGGGCGGTCCATTCCCGACCGAGGATCACGGCACGATGGGCGAGCATCTCCAGCGCGTGGGCGCCGAGTTCGGCGCCACCACGGGGCGGCGGCGGCGCTGCGGCTGGCTCGACGCGGTGATGCTGCGCGAGGCCGTCACCGTGAACGGGCTCACGGGCCTCGCGCTGAACAAGCTGGACGTGCTCTCCGGGATGGGCGAGGTCCCGATCGCCACGGCCTACCGCATCGACGGCAAGCTCACGCACGACTTCCCGATGACGCTCGGCGAGCTCGCCCGGGCCGAGCCCGTCTACGAGCCGCTGCCGGGCTGGACGCAGGAGCTCGGCGGCTGCCGGCGCTTCGAGGACCTGCCCGACGCCGCGCGTCGCTACGTGGAGCGCGTGGAGGCGCTGGCGGGCGTTCCGGTGGAGCTCCTCTCCGTGGGCCCGGGCCGCGACGAGACGATCGCGCGCGGCGGTCCGTTCGGTTAGCTCCGCCCGTCTGCGGCCCGGCTTCGCTGCCTTCATTCGGTCTGCAGGCTGATCAGCCCCGCAGCCTCGACACGCCCTTCATCCACTGGAACGCCGGCACCTCCAGCAGGCGCAGCAGCTCCTCGGCGGGCATGGGCTTGCCGAACAGGAAGCCCTGCATGCGGTTGCAGCCGTAGGAGCCGAGCAGCAGGAGCTGCTCCGGCGTCTCCACGCCCTCCGCCACGGTGGCGAGGTTCAGGCCCTGGGCCATGCGCACGATGGTCTGGGTGAGCGTCGCGTCCGCGGGGTCGGTGGTGAGACCGCGCACGAAGGTCTGGTCGATCTTGAGCGCGTCGATGGGGAGGTTCTTCAGGTACGAGAGCGCCGAGTAACCCGTGCCGAAGTCGTCGATGGAGAGGCACACGCCCACCTGCTTGAGGGCGTGCAGCGTGTTCACCATGACCTCGACGTCGCGCACCAGGGTGCTCTCGGTGATCTCGAGCTCGAGGCAGTCGGCGCGCAGGCCGCTCTCC
>DASRUS010000094.1:0-6748 GCA_035687825.1 Myxococcota bacterium
CGCGAGCACGCGGACGACCTGCTCGCCCGGAGCTTTGTAGTCGCCACCGGCATCGGCTGGAAGATCACGCGGGGCGAGCGCACGGACGCGCTCTGCGTCGTCTGCTCCGTCTCGCGCAAGCTGCCGGAGCCGGAGCTCACCTCCCTCGACCTCGTGCCCGCGTCCCTGGACGGGCTCCCCACGGACGTGGTGGAGACGGGACCGATCCGCGCGCTCGGGTCGCGGACGGAGCGCGTCCGCCCGGCGCCCGGCGGCACGAGCATCGCCCACCGCGACGTCACGGCGGGGACGCTCGGCTGCCTGGTCCAGAAGAACGGAGAGATCTTCATCCTCTCCAACAACCACGTGCTCGCGAACTCGAACGCGGCGCGCGCGGGGGACCCGATCCTCCAGCCGGGTCCCCACGACGGGGGCACGTCGCCCCGCGACCGGATCGCGGTACTGCACGAGTTCGTCCCGATCCGCTTCCCGGAGGCGCCGAGCGACTGCCAGTTCGCGGGGGTCGCGGCTCTGGCGTGGAACGGCGCCGCGGGGCTCCTGGGCAGCCAGACGCGCCTGCGGGCGGTGCGCCGGCAGGCGGAGGCGAACCTCGTGGACGCGGCCCTGGCGCGCCCCCTCGAGGAGCGCGACGTGAGCCCGGAGATCCTGGAGATCGGGCTCGTCGCGGGGCTCGGGCGGGGGGAGCTCGGCCAGGCCATCCAGAAGAGCGGCCGCACCACCGGTCTCACGCGCGGTCGCATCGAGCAGACCGACGTGACGGTGGACGTGCAGTACGGCCCGGGCCTCGTGGCCCGCTTCACGGATCAGCTCCTCGCGGGAGCCATGAGCCAGGGCGGCGACAGCGGCTCGGCGGTCCTCGACGACGAGCGGCGCCTCGTGGGCCTGCTCTTCGCGGGGAGCGAGACCACCACGGTCGTGAACCGCATCGAGCACGTCGTGGCGGCGCTGGGGGTCGGCCTCTGAGCGCGGCTCGCGCCGCTATCCTCGCGGTCGCCGCGTGGGCGGCGCTCGGCTGCGGGCGGACGGGGGTCGTGGTCTCCATCCAGGAAGCGAAGGCCCGGCACGAGGCGCGGCTCCTGGCCGTGCCGGGGGTCGTGTCCGTGGGCATCGGCCGCGACGCCTCCGACCGCCTCGTCCTGGTGGTGGGCATCCGCGAGCGAGCCGCTACGGCCCTGGAGCAGATCCCCGCCGAGCTCGACGGCCACCCGGTGGTGGTGCGGTCCATGGGATCCGTCCGCGCGCAGTAGGGAGCGAGAGCTGCCGCCGTCCTGCCGTGATGCGTCGCACGCTTCGGCGGGCCCGCGCCGCCGACCCTAGGACGCATCCGCGGGGGTGATGTCCATGGATACGATCCTTCTCTGGCCGGATCAGCCGGTCCTCTCGCTCCTCGTCCTGTGGCTGGTGAGCGCGGTCGCCTTGTGGGCGGCGCGCGAGGCCATGCTCCAGCTCTTCGAGCGCCTGGGCAAAAATTTGGAGGAGGCCCTCGAGGCCGCAGGCCGCTGGTGCAAGGTCTCGGCCGAGGAGCTCCGCAAGCGCTCGCGCGCGGCGCTCCTCGCCGCGGGCGGTCTCGAGCTCCAGGGCAAGCTCGAGAAGGAGTTCCAGCGCATCGAATCCGGCTTCTCCGAGCGCCTCGGCCACTACTCGGGCCTGCACCGCCGGCTCGACGACCTGCTCCAGCGCCTCGAGGGCGACTACCAGGCGAGCGGCCACTCGCCGCCCGAGGTGCCGGGCTGGGCCGCCGCGGTGGAGTCGATCGCCGGGATCCCGAGCACCGACGACCCCAACGTGCACAAAATATTGGACGGCGTGCACCGCTCCCTGGACGAGGCCCAACGCAAGGCGCTCGACACCTACCGCAAGGACACCGCGGAGCGTCACAAGATCCTGGATCGCATGCGCTCGCTCTGGAAGGACGCACGCGGGCTCCTCGAGCGCATGAGCGAGTCGGTGACGCGGGCGCTGGAGACCGCGACGCGCGTCAACGGCTACGTGGACGACTACTCCCGGATCCGCAACGACGACCGCGCCGCGGCGCGCGCTCTCTCCTACTCGGCGACCAAACTGTTCGCGATCTCGCTCCTGGTGCTGGGCGTGGCGCTGGGCGGCGCGTTCGTGAACTTCCAGCTCATCGCGCTCCCCATGTCCGAGCTCGTGCCCGCGGGCGCGCGCCTGGGCGGGGTGCCGGTGGCCACCATCTCGGCGCTCGTGATCGTGCTGATGGAGGTGGCGGTGGGCGTCTTCGTGATGGATCTGCTGGGCTTCACGGAGCTCTTCCCGAAGCTCGCGGGGGTCCCGGCGTCGCGCCGGCGCCTGCTCCTCGGCGTCGCCCTCGGCGGGCTGTTCCTCCTCGCCGCGGTGGAGAGCTCGCTGGCGGTGCTGCGCGAGATGATCGTGGAGGCGGACGCCGCGCTGAAGCTCGCGCTCGCCGGCGAGAACGCCACGGTCGCCGCGGCGAGCGAGTCGCGCATCCCGGTGATCGGCCAGGCGGTGCTCGGCTTCGTGCTGCCCTGGATCGTGGCGATGGTCGCGATCCCGCTCGAGATGCTCCTCGACAGCTCGCGTCACGTGCTCGTGTACCTGACCGCGCTCCTGGCGAGCGGGGCGGGCTCCCTCGCCTTCGTCGCGGCGCGCGTCGCGCGCACCCTCGCGAACGTGCTGCCGAGCGTCTACGACGTGTACGTGAGCGTCCCGCTCCGCATCGAGCGGGCGCTGGCGGGCGCGCGCACGGAGGGCAAGCCCGAGCGGCGCCGCCCGAAGGCCAAGCTCGAGCTGCGCGAGGAGACCCTGTCGTGAGGCGGCGGGTTGGCCTCGCGTGCCTGGCGGCCCTGCTCCTCCTCGCGTGCAGCGACGGGCGGCGCTTCGACCAGGCGATCTGCGTGCTGGTGGACGTGTCGGGCACCTACGCGGACCAGAAAACTGACGTGGTGCGGCTCGTGAAGCGCGACGTGCTGCCGGCGCTCGTGCCCGGCGACTCGCTCCTCGTGATCCGCATCGACGGCCAGAGCTACGAGAAGGCGAACCTGGAGGCGCTCCTCACCCTGGACGCGCGCCCCTCCCAGGCGAACGCCCAGAAGCTGGCGCTGGCGAAGCGGCTCGACGCCTTCGCCGCGGACCGTGCGGTGGCGACGTACACCGACATCCGCGGCGCCATGATGCTGGGCGCCGAGTACCTGAAGGAGCTCGGGAGCGGCAGCCGGGTCATGCTGATCTTCAGCGACCTGGAGGAGGATCTGCCCGGGGGCGTCCGCCGCGAGCTCGACCCGACGGAGTTCGAGCGCGTGGACGTGATGGCGGTGAACGTGAAGCGCCTGCACGCCGACGGGTTGGACCCTTCCGTGTTCCGCCAGCGCCTCTCGGCGTGGCAGGAGCGCGTCGCGGCATCGAGCGCCCGGGGCTGGCGCACGCTCCACGACGAGACGCGGCTCGCGGACGCGCTGGCCGAGGCGCGGGAGTCGTGAACCGGACGCAGGCCTGATCCGGCGCGAGCAACCCGAGGGCGCCGCGTCCCGCTTCCCGGCGCGGACCGCGCGCGCGGCCTACGCTCGGGTGCGATGCCGCGGCTCCGGCGCCCGTTCCTCTCGCCGTGCGTCGCGGCGTGGATCGCGCTCGCCTGCGGCACGCCTGCGAGCGTCCCGGCCCCGGTCACCCGGCCCGACCTCGCCGCTTCGCTGGTCGAGCTCGGGGAGCGGGCGCTCGAGGCGGGCGAGCTCGCGACCGCCGAGGATCGCTTCGCGCGCGCACTCGAAGCGGACCCCGCCTCGACGGCGGCGCGCATCGGGCTCGGCCGCGCGGCCCTCGCGCGCGACGATCTCGCGAGCGCGGAGGATCACTTCTCGCGGGCCCTCGGGCACGAGCCGAGCGCGGTGGATGCGCGGCTCGGTCTCGCGGGGGTGGCCCGGCGGCGGGGGCGCGCGGCGGAGGCGCGCGAGCATCTGGCGCGGGCCCTCGAAGCCGATCCCTGGCGCGCGGAGGCCCACGCCGAGCTGGCTGCGCTCACGGGGGCCGCGCCGCGCACGCCGCCCGCGGATCTCGACGAGGCGCTCCGTCGTGCGCGCGAGCATCCCTACGACGTCGCCGCGGGACTCGCGGCCGGCTCGGCGCTCGCCGCCGCGGGCCGCAGCGCCGAGGCGTCGCTTCGGCTCGAGTCGATTCTGTGGCTCGCCGACCTCGATCCGCAGGCGGCGCGCGGCGCCTGGGCCCTCCTCGTCCGGCTCGACCCCGCGTGGCGCGAGCGGCGCGCCGTGCGCGTGGATTCGTTCGCGGACGAGTCGATCCGCGCGCACCCGGGCTGGCGCTTTCGCCTGCGCCTCGCCTGGCTCGCGGTCTCCCAGGCCCTCGACCCCCTGCTCGGGGTGCGCTTCCTTCCGGCGACCCTCCAGGGCTTCGCGTCCGGCGAGGCGTCCGCCTCGCTCGACGCCATCGACGCGGCGTTCCGCGCGCAGGCGACTCGCGTTCCAAAGGAGGGAGTGCTCGCCGCCTTCACCGAGCGTGCTCCACCGCGCGGCAGGGGCGGGGAGCGCCTCGGTCAGGCCGAGTTCCTCGGGCGCCGTCTCGCCGTGCGGCTCGAAGCGGAGCCCGGCCCGAGCCGCGTGCTGCTGCACGAGGTCCTCCACCTCTACGGCGGCGTCCACGTCGCCGACGACGTGGAGTCGCTCATGAATCCCTCCGGTGGGGCGCTCGTCCTCGATCCGCTGAACGCTCGCATCGTTCGCGAGCTTCGCGGCCGCCGCTTCCACGGCGACTTCGACGCCGACCTCTTCGCGGTCATCGACCTCGAGGCCACGACGCGCGCGTACGAGGACGCCCTGCGCACGAACCTCGCCCTGCGCCGCGCCGGCCTGGCCGAGGCCGTCGAGACCGCGACGACCTCGCGGATCGCGGCGCGGCGCGCCGCAGCGCGGGTGCGCGAGCTCGATCCCCACCTCGGCGACGTGGCGCGCTTCGTGTCGCTCCTGCTCTGGCGCGGCGAGCGACCCGCCTCGGCGGCGTCGCTCCTCGACGTGGCGGCGCGCCTCTACGGTCCGCGCACGCCGCAAGGTCGCCGCGCCGGCGAGGAGGCGGACCGGATCTGGCGGCAGCTCGCCGCGCGCGATGCGTCGAAGCCTTGAGGACGGCTACGCACCTGCGCCCGAACCGGGACGCGGAGAGGGCTCGCCGGGCGCGGGCGTGATCCAGGTAGCGGTGCCACGCCCGATGCCGAGCACGACCACGAGGATCCGTCCGAACCCGCTCGCGAGACGCGCCGCTGCAGCGCTCAGCGCGCGCGCTCCTCGGCCAGGCGCTTGCGCAGCTGCTCGGCCCAGGCGTCGAAGGCGGCCTGCACGTCGCTCCACTTGTCGGTGACGCCCCGGAGCCTCCGCGCGCCTACCCGCTCGTCCACCCCGGCGGCGAGGCGACGGCCGGAAAGCGAGTCGGTGATCTCCATCTCCGCGCGTGCCTTGCCGACGGTGAGAGAGGTGTTCGCGGCCACTCCTTCGACCTTGGTCAGCAGGTTGATCTGCGGCACGACCGTCGCGATCACGTCGAGGGGCACGTTCGAGGCCTTGGCCTCGGTGAGCGCGGCGCGCAGGCGCATCACGCGCGGCCCGGGCGACTGGGCGATCCGGTAGTCCTGCCCGAGGGCCTTCACGAGCGCGGAGTAGAGCGCGTCCGCCAGGCGCTGCTGGTCCTCCTTGGAGAGCTTCTCGAGGTTGGCGTCCGCGCCCGGCCAGAGCGTCACCGAGTCCACGAGCACGGCGTCGTAGCTCGCGAACTTCGCGTCCGGCGCGATGTAGACGAGCTTCGCGCGGTCGTCGCCCCCGGGCTGGAGCTGCGAGTAGTCGCGCAGGAAGCCCGAGTCCTCGGGCGCGCCCCGCAGCTGCCGCGACCCCGCGCAGCCTGCCACGAACGCGAGCGCGAGGGCGCCCCACGCGAGAGAACGGGAAATCCTCCACGGTCCGCGACGCGGCGGAAGCCACATGCTTCGACTCCTTGTTCCGTCGACCAGGCTGCAGGGAGACCGAAGCCCGGCGGCGGCTCCTGCGGGAATTGCCACCCGACGCTCTTATACTCGCGTGGAGGCGCGCTTGTCGAGGGGGTGGGAATCCCACCCGGTCAGAGCACCGTCCCGGTGAGGATCGCCGTCGCCACGCTGAAGTAGATCACGAGCCCCGTCACGTCCACGAGGGTCGCCACGAAGGGCGCCGACGCGCTCGCCGGGTCGAAGCCGAGCCGGCGCAGGACGAACGGCAGCATCGAGCCGGCGATGGAGCCCCACACGACGATCCACACCAGGCTCACGGCGACCGTGAGCCCGATCAGGAAGAAGTGCTCGCCGAACGCGGCCTCGCGGGCCGGCCAGAAGATCACCCGGAGCAGACCGATCGTGCCCAGGATCAGGCCCAGCAGGAAGCTCGTTCCGAGCTCGCGCACGAAGACCCGTCCCCAGTCGCGCAGCCGCACCTCGCCCATGGCGAGCGCGCGGATCACGAGCGTGCTGGCCTGAGAGCCCGAGTTGCCGCCGCTCGAGATGATGAGGGGGATGAAGAGGGCGAGCACGACCGCGCGCGTGATCGCGTCCTCGTAGAAGGCCATGGCGGTGGCCGTGAGGAGCTGGCCCAGGAAGAGGACCGTGAGCCACACGGCGCGCTTGCGCACGAGCTCGAGCACACCCACCTCGAGGTAGGGCGCGTCCAGCGCCTCGGTGCCGCCGATCTTCTGGATGTCCTCGGTGGCCTCCTCACGCACCACGTCCACGATGTCGTCCACG
>DASRUS010000095.1:0-3408 GCA_035687825.1 Myxococcota bacterium
GCGTAGCCAGCGATCCCACAGCTCGAAGACCGGACGCGCGAGCCCCATGGGCGCGCCGGGGTGCCCGCAGGTCGCGGCCTCCACGGCGTCCACGGCGAGACACCGGATGGTGTTCTCGATGCGTTCGCGAAGCGCGGGGGACAGCTCGCTCACGATCACTCCTCCGTCGCGAAGTGGCCCGGGGGATTGGATTCGAGATCCGCACGGTCTCGAATCGCACGCAGGCTCGGCCGCGACTCGGCGGAGACCCTCGACCCCCGCGCGGAAGCTAGCAGACGACCCCCCCGCCCCCACGCGTCGCCGCGTCGAGGAGAGAACGCCGTCTCGGTGGAGCGAGGAATGGGTCGGGGTGGTGGGATTCGAACCCACGACGCGGATCCCCCAAAGATCCGGCTCTTGTCCGCTGAGCTACACCCCGAGCGACGCGGCGAACGTAGCGAAGTCGGAGGGAGACGGTCGGAAGCCCTACCCACGGCCCCGACCCGCCCGGGAGCGCGGCGCCCGCGCGGGAAACCGGTCCGCGCAGCCCCTACCCTGCTCGCGTGAGCCTCGCCGCCCCCCTGCGCCGCTGGATCGCCGCCGTGCGCGCGCGGCTGCGCGAGCTCTTCGACTCAGCGGGCGACCCGCGCTTCGTGGTGTCCGCGGCGGCGGTGGGCGTCCTCACCGGAATCGCCGCCATCGGGCTCGTCGAAGCGATCGATCTCGTGCAGCGCCTCGCGATCGGCGGCGACGGTCCACCGCCGGAGATCCTGCCCACGCTCCCGACCTGGCGGATCCTGCTCGTCCCCACCCTCGGCGGGATCCTCGTCGGCGCCCTCGGCGCGTTCTCGCGCGAGGTGCGCGGCCACGGCGTCCCCGACGTGATGGAGGCGGTGGCGATCCGCGGCGGGCTCATCCGCCGGCGGGTCGCGTTCGTGAAGTCGATCGGCTCCGCGATCACGCTCGGGACCGGCGGCTCCGTGGGCCGCGAGGGACCCATCGCCCACATCGGGGCGAGCGTGGGCTCGGGGGTCGGGCAGCTCCTGGGCCTCGCGTCGGATCGCCTGCGCACGCTCGCGGCGGCGGGCGCCGCGGGCGGCATCGCCGCCGCCTTCAACGCCCCGCTCGCGGGATCGTTCTTCGCCCTCGAGGTGATCGCCCGCAACTTCGCGACCCACACGTTCGGCCCGGTCGTGCTGTGCGCGGTGGCGGCGACGGGCGTCTCGCGGCTCTACTTCGGCGCGGCGCCCGCCTTCGCGGTGCCCCCCTTCACGCTGGGGGGACCGGTGGAGGCGCCCCTGGCCGCGGCGCTCGGCGTCTTCTGCGGCTGCCTCGCGCCGGCCTTCGTGGCGGTGCTGGGCGCCCTCGAGCGCGGGTTCACTCGGCTTCCCGCGCCCGCCCTCGTGAAGCCGGCCCTCGGCGGCCTCGCCCTCGGCGCCATGTTCTGCGTCTCGCCGCACCTGTTCGGATCCGGCCACGCCACGCTCGACGCCCTGCTGCGCGGCGAGCTCGCCTGGCCGACCCTCGCGCTGCTGCTCGTGATGAAGCCCGTCGCCACCTCCACCACGCTCGCGTCTGGCGGCTCCGGAGGCGTGTTCCTGCCCTCGCTCTACGTGGGCGGACTCGCGGGAAGCCTGTTCGGCGCCGCCGCGCTCGCGCTCGTTCCGGGCCTCGAGACCTCGAGCGGCGCGTACGCGCTGGTCGGCATGGCGGCGGTGCTCGCGGGGACCTCGCACGCGCCCCTGACCGCGGTGCTGCTCGCCTTCGAGCTCACCCAGAGCTACGCCGTGATCCTGCCGGTGATGATGGCGGTGGCGCTCGCGACGCTCGTCTCCCGCGCGCTGCGCCGCAACTCGATCTACACCGAGGTCCTCGCCGCGCGCGGGATCGATCCCGACCGCCGCGAGGACCTCGTCCTGCGCGGCGTGCGCGTCGCCGAGGTGATGGATCCGCGACCGCCGGCGGTGCGGGCGAATGCGCCCCTCGACGTGGTGCTGGCGCGCTTCCTCGAGAGCGACCTCGACGCGGTCTTCGTGACCGACCCGGGCGGGCGCCTGCTGGGTCAGGTCTCGATCCACGACGTGAAGGAGGGGATCGGCGAGCAGTCGGCGCTCGGTCAGCTCGTCGTGGCGCGCGACGTCTGCGAGAGCGCGGCCACGGCGCGCGCGGACGACACGGTGGGGCACGCCCTCGACTCCCTCGTGCGCGCCGGGCGGGACGTGCTGGCGGTCGTCGGCGAGGCGGGTGGGCTCGTCGGCGCGCTCTCGCTCCGCACCATCACCGAAGTGATCGCGCGCCAGGCCCTGCGCGGCGAGGTGCTGGGCGTCGCGGCCGGCGACTGGCGCGGCACCCGGAGCCGCGAGGCGCTGCGTCTCGAGACGGGCATCGGCGTGCGGCCCCTCACCCTCCCCGCGCGCCTGGCGGAGGAGACGGTCCAGGGGCTCGACCTGCGCCGGCGCTTCGGCGTCTCGGTGCTCGCACTCCGGCGCGGCGGCGTGGACGAAGGGATCGATCCCGCGCGTCCCCTCGAGAGAGGGGACGTGCTCGTCGTGATGGGCGACACGGGCGACCTCGACCGCTTCGAGCGGTGGCTCGCGGAGGACGGGCCCGATCCCGATGCTGCGCGCTGAGCGCGCGCCGCGCGATTCCGCCCGCAGCCGCCGTCAGACGACGTCGTCGAGCGGGCTCCGCACCCCGCGCCCGCCGAGCCGGAGCACGTGCGTGTAGACCATCGTCGTCTTCACGTCGCTGTGCCCGAGGAGCTCCTGCACCGTGCGGATGTCCTGGCCCCGCGCCAGGAGATGCGTCGCGAAGCTGTGGCGGAACGTGTGACAGCTCGCGCGCTTCGCGATCCCCGCCGTGACCACCGCGCGCCTCACGGCCCGCTGCACCGCCGTCTCGTGGAGGTGATGGCGGCGCTCGATCCCGCGGACCGGATCGACGAATCGATGGCGCGCCGGGAAGACCCACTGCCATCCCCATTCGCACGCCGCGTTGCGGTACTTGCGGGCGAGCGCCCCCGGGAGCTCGACGGCGCCGAAGCCCCCGGCGAGATCGGAGTCGTGGAGGTGCTTCACGCGCTCGAGGTGCTCGCGCAGGCGCGGCACGAGCGCCTCGGGGAGGGGGGCCACCCGGTCGCGCCGCCCCTTCCCGTCCCGGACCATGACCTCGCGCACGGCGAAATCGAGATCCTTCACCCGCAGGCGCAGGCCTTCGAGCAGGCGAAGCCCGGAGCCATAGAGCAGCCCCGCCACGAGGGAGTGCGTGCCCTCGAGCCGCGAGAGCACGGCGCGCACCTCGTCGGCGGTGAGCACGACCGGGAGCCGGCGTGGCTTTCGCGCTCGCACGAGGTCGTCGAGCTCCGGGGCGTCGCGCCCGAGAACCCACCGGTAGAGGAACACGAGCGCGTTCAGCGCCTGATTCTGAGTC
>DASRUS010000096.1:0-2331 GCA_035687825.1 Myxococcota bacterium
GCCCGGGAGCTCGGCTACGCCGAGGCAGACCCGAGCTTCGACGTGGACGGGATCGACGCGGCGCACAAGCTCACCATCCTGGCGGCGCTCTGCTTCGGCGCCGAGCTCACCTTCAAGGAGATCCCCACCGAGGGGATCCGCGGGCTCGAGCCCGTGGACTTCGAGGCCGCCGCGGAGTTCGGCCATCGAATCAAGCTCCTCGCCATCGCGAAGCAGCGCCCGGACGAGCGCATCGAGGTGCGCGTGCAGCCGACCATGATCCCCGCGCAGAGCCTGCTCGCGAAGGTGGACGGCGTCATGAACGCGATCGCCGTGCACGGCGACGCGGTGGGTCCCACGCTCTTCTACGGCGCGGGCGCGGGCGCCTTCCCCACGGCGAGCGCCGTGGTGGCCGACCTGATGGAGCTCGCGCGCGAGCTCCGGCGCGGGCGCGGCGGGCGCGTCTCGCCGCTCTCGTACCGCCCCGAGGCGCTGCGGCCGCGGCCCCTGGTGCCGCTGGGCGAGCTCCACGGCCGCGCGTACCTGCGCTTCACCGCGGCGGATCGCCCGGGCGTGCTCTCCCACCTGGCGGGGGCGCTGGGCGAGCACGGCATCAGCATCGAGTCCGTGATCCAGAAGGGGAGGGGACACGCCGGCGCGTCGGTGCCGGTCCTGGTGATGACGCATCCCGCGCGGGAGAGCTCCGTGCGCGCCGCGCTCGACGCCATCGACCGGCTTCCCGACGTGACCGCGCGCTCGCTGCTCGTGCGCATCGAGGAGGATCTGTGAGCGCGTCCGCCAAGCCGCACTATCGGGCCTGGTTCCAGAGCCTGCGGGACCCGGGCGAGCGCTACGCGCTCGACGAGGTCGTCTACACCGATCGGCGCGGCGGGCTGCTCCAGGTGGTGCACGACCGCGACGAGCTCGCCAAGACGTCCGCGACGGAGTGGAAGCGGCTCTTCGAGAACCGCGCGCACAAGAACGAGTGGCCCTACGGGTCGGGCGTGTGGGGCAAGAAGGAGTGGGTCCTCCCGGAGCTCGAGAACGAGAACATCGTCTCCATGTACGAGGGCCACACGAACCTCTTCTGGGCGGAGCGCTACGGCCGCGAGATCGGCCTGGCCGACCTCTGGATCAAGCTCTGCGGCAACTCGCACACGGGCTCGTTCAAGGACCTCGGCATGACGGTGCTCGTCTCCATGGTGAAGGAGATGATCGCGCGCGGGAAGCCGATCCGGGCCGTGGCCTGCGCTTCCACCGGCGACACCTCCGCGGCGCTCGCGGCCTACTGCGCCGCCGCGGCGATCCCGGCCATCGTGTTCCTGCCCCGCAACAAGATCTCGCTGGCGCAGCTCATCCAGCCCGTCTCGAACGGGGCCATCGTGTTCGCCCTCGATACGGACTTCGACGGCTGCATGGCGATCGTCCGGCGCGTGACCGAGCGCGACGGGATCTACCTCGCGAACTCGATGAACAGCCTGCGCATCGAGGGCCAGAAGACGGTGGGCGTCGAGATCGTCCAGCAGTTCGACTGGGAGGTGCCGGACTGGATCATCATCCCGGGCGGGAACCTCGGCAACGTCTCCGCGCTCGCCAAGGGGCTCGACCTGCTGCGGGAGCTCGGCCTCGTGGACCGCAGGCCCCGCATCTGCTGCGCCCAGGCGGAGAACGCGAACCCGCTCTACCTCTCCTACCAGCGCGGCTTCGAGGTCTACGAGCCCATCGCGGCGCGCCCCACGCTGGCCTCGGCCATCCAGATCGGAGCCCCCGTCTCGATCGAGAAGGCCGTGGACGCCCTGCGCCGCTACGACGGGGTCGTGGAGCAGGCGAGTGAGCGCGAGCTCGTGGAGGCGGCGCTGCACGCCGACCGCACGGGTCTGTTCAACTGCCCGCACACGGGGGTGGCGCTGGCGGCGCTGCGCAAGCTGATCGCCCGGGGCGAGATCCGGCGGCAGGACCGCGTGGTCGTGATCTCCACCGCCCACGGGCTCAAGTTCACGGACTTCAAGCTGCGCTACCACCGCTTCGAGCTCGAGGGGATCGAGCCCGAGGTGGCGAACCCGCCCATCGAGCTCGCCGCGGACTACGAGGTCGTGCGCGACCGCCTGCTGCGCGAGATCGAAGCGCGCCGCTTCCCCAGTTAGTCGTGTTCACGGGGATCGTGGAGTGCGTGGGGGAGGTGGCGTCCCTGCGCCCGCTCGGGGACGCCGCGCGCCTGGTCGTGCGGGCTCCGGGCATCGCGCCGGAGCTGCGCGTGGGGGAGAGCGTCGCCGTGAACGGCGCCTGCCTCACGGTGACGGAAGCGGCCGGCGAGACGTTCGCCTTCGACGCGGTGCGCGAGACGCTCGACCG
>DASRUS010000097.1:0-2435 GCA_035687825.1 Myxococcota bacterium
TTCGTGCACTCGCAGATGAAGAGGTCGGCGGCCCCCACGTGGCGCGGCAGGGCGTCGAACCAGCCCGTGTCGCCGGAGAAGACCACGCGGCGGTCGTCGGCGCGCACCACGATCCCGTGCGGGCAGACCTCGCGTTGGTGATGCGTCTCGAAGGTGCTCGCGAGCACGGGACCCACGGGCTCGACCTTGCCGGCCCAGAGCTCCTGGAACTCGAGGGCGAAGGACCAGTCGCGGCCCGCGAGGGAGAACCCGAGCGCCTCGGCGGCGCCGCGCACGCGCGCCTCGACCCCCGGCGGTCCGGCGACGACGAGGGGCTTGCGGCGGCGGTCCGCGTAGAGGCACGCGAGCAGCAGCGGCGGGATCCCCCCGAAGTGGTCGCCGTGGAAGTGCGAGACGAGGATCGCGTCGATCTCGTCCCGGGCGATGCCGAGGGCGTGGAGGCCCGCGCTCGTGGTCATGCCGCAGTCGAGGAGCACCGTTCCCGCCTGGGCCCGCACCAGGATCGCCGACTGCCGCCGCCCGCCCCCGCCGAAGGCGTCGCTCGTCCCGACGAACACGATCTCCGTCATGCGCTGGCCTCCGGCTCACAGCGATGGAACGCGCCGCCGGCGAAGACGCCGCCCCTGAGGCGCGCGCCCGGGGGCACCGACTCGCCGTCCCAGACCACGGCACGCTCGAGGACGACGCCCGCGCCGAGGCGCGCGCCGCCTCCCACCACCCAGTCCGGTCCAAAGCTGGCGCCCGTCTCGCGCGCGAGGCTCTCGGCGTCGAGGTAGGAGAGCGAGCGTTTTGCAAGGTTCGCGGCGAGGTACTCCCCGGGCGTGCCCACGGGCTCCCAGGTGATCTCGCCCTCGCGTGCGAGGACCGCGCGGACGTCGCGCGCGCCGCTTCGCAGCATGCCCCCCAGCCAGTCGTCGAGGAACACGAACACGTCTCGGTCGGGCATGGCGTCGAAGGCACGCGCGGCGACGGCGTTCGCCCAGGTCCAGACGCCGGCGCGCGTCTCACCGCCGAGGTCGAGGCGCTTCGCGAGCCGGCGCAGGCGGCCCTCGCGGTCCACGCCGATCGTGCCGAAGCTCCCGGCGCGGGGATCCTCCTTGAGGAGCAGCGTCGCCGCGTCGCCGCGCTCGCGGTGGAGCCGCACCAGCGCGCCGAGGTCGGCGTCCAGCAGCATGTCGCCGCCGAGGAGGAGGCACGGATCGCTCTCGCGCAGGAAGGCGGCGACCCGGCGGATCCCGCCCCCCGTGTCGAGGAGCGTCGGCTCGTGCGAGAAGAGGACGCGCAGGCCGGCGGGAGCGAAGCGCTCGCACACCTCCTCCACGCGCCCGGACTGGTGGTGGACGTTCACCATCACCTCGTCGACGCCGTGGCGCGCGAGCAGATGGAGCGTGTAGGCGACGAGCGGGATGGCGCGCACGGGCAGCGCAGGCTTGGGCCGCAGCTCCGAGAGCGGCCGCAGGCGCGTGCCGAGGCCCGCCGCCAGGATCATGGCGCGCACGGAGCCTCCGGCAGCGCGAGCACGAGCTCCGCGAGCCGCGCCAGCTCGGGGTCGCGGGACGCCGCGGCGCGGGCGGCGTGCTTCAGGTGGCGGGCCGTGGCGGGGAGGTGGGCGAGGTACGCGGTCTCGCCGCGCGTGCGGGCCGCGTAGACGAAGCGCGCGTGGTCCTTGCCCTTGCGGGTGAGGGTGAGGAGGTCGAAGCGGCGCGCGAAGCTGAGGGGGTCCGGGGCGTCGGGGAGCGCGGGCCGGAGCTCGGCGCCGAGCGCCTCGATCTCCCCCGCGGCGAGCTCGACGTAGGAATCGCGCAGGAGACACACGGCGTCGTACTCGGGGGGCGCCAGGAAGGCACCCTGGAGGTCGATCCAGAAGAGCCGGGGGGGCTCCCCCGGCCGCGCGTGGAGGAGGAGGTTCCGGCTCTGGAGGTCGCGGTGGGCGAGGCGGTGGGGGGCGGGCGCGAGGGCGTCCGAGATCCACGCGAAGGCTTCGTCCACGACCTTCGTCTCGCCGGGCCGCGCGGGCCGCCCGAGGGCCAGGGGCAGGCTCCACTCCGCGAAGAGACGGCCCTTGTAGGCGTAGAGCTCCGCGTCCAGGCGGCGGCCGAAGGCGGGAAGGCCCGGGTCCGCGATGGCCTGGAGGCGGGGAATCTGCCCCAGCACCTCGCGGTAGAGGCTCGTCCGCCGCTCGGCGGAGGCGAGGCGCAGGGTCGCTTCGAGGGTCACGTCGCCGAGGTCCTCCAGGAGCTCGATGCAGGGCGCGCTCCCGAAGCGGCGCGCAACAGGCAGGCCGTGGGCCTCGAGCACGCTCCGCAACGGCTCGAGCGGCGGCTCGGGCGCGGCGCCCGCTGGGCGTCCCGCGGGGTCCTCCTCGGCCTCGATCCGGGCGACCACGGAGCGCGGCCCGGGGCCGTCCAGGACGGCGCGCGCGAAGCGCCGCGCCC
>DASRUS010000098.1:0-7400 GCA_035687825.1 Myxococcota bacterium
GACCGCATGGCGCGCGACCTCGAGGGCGCCGTCCTGGTCGTGAAGCCCGAGGGGGACGAGCGGCTCGGGCATCCGTGGCTGTTCTACGCCGAGGCCGACAGCGAGGCGGAGGGCGCGCGGCGCCTCAAGTTCGTGACGCGCAGCCACCGCCCGCGCGCGAGCGACGCGCCGGAGTCGGACCTCGCCGTGGTGGCCTTCGTCGCGGAGGCTGGCGACGACGGAGCTCTCGTGCTGCGGCGCGCGCTCTCGCCGGCGCTCGGCGAGGAGCTCGACCGCTCCTTCCCCCGCGACGAACGCGACGGCGCCGACGTGCTGGCCGACGGTCTCGCGCGCTTCGGCATGCGCTTCCTCACCGACGAGGGTGCTCTGGAGGCGAGCTTCGACTCCACGGGCATCGTCCACACCGACCAGCTCCCCCTGGCGGTGCAGATCGAGCTCGCCTTCGCCCACGCCGACGAGGATGGCGCCTTCGAGGAGGGCCCCCCCTACGCGCGCCAGGTGAAGCTGCAGCTGCGCCCCCTCGACCTCGAGGCGGAGCTCGGCGCCAGCGACGAGGAGGCCGCGGAGGACGAAGCGGAGGAGGACGAGGCGGCCGAGGGCATGACGGTGCAGGAATGTCTGGCGAAGAACCCCGCGATCCTCGAGGAGCTCGACGTGCCGCCGGAGGTGCTCGACTCGATCCGCGACCAGCCCATCTCGGCCGTGGGGCTCTCCGAGGGGGACTGTGAGTGAACGCCCACGACCGCCGCCGCCAGGGCATGGTGCTCGTGATCGTGCTCGTGTTCGCGCTGCTCCTCGTGAGCAGCATCGCGACCTTCCTGCGCCGCGCGACCATCGACAGCTTCGTGGTGCGCAACCGCGACGCCGCGGCGCGCGCCGAGGCGCTCGCCCGGGGCGGCGTCGAGCTCGGCATCGCCCTCCTCCTGGAGGACCGCCTGGAGGAGGAGGCGAGCGCGGAGGGCGGCTTCCGCGTGGAGAGCCTCTTCGACCCCTGGGCCCGCGTCGCCGAGCTCGACCTCGACGCGGGGGAAGGCGCGAGCCTGCGCCTCGAGATCGAGGACGCCGGCGCGCGCCTCAACCTGAACGCGCTCGTCGTCGATGGGGAGGAGCCTCCGGCTCCCGCCCCCGGCGGCGCCCCGGAGGTCGGAAACACGGAAGCAGACGCCGAGAGCTTCCTGCGCGCCTTCCTGGAGAAGGTGATCGAGGAGATGCCCGGCCGCCCCGAGCAGAAGAACTACGACGTGGAGGAGCTCGTCCTGAACCTGATGGACTGGGTGGACGCGGACGAGACGCGCCGGCGCGGCGGGCTCGAGGACGAGTGGTACCAGGGCCGGACGCCGCCCTACCGCGCCGCGAACCAACGGCTCCTCTCGGTGGACGAGCTGCGCCTGGTGCAGGGCTTCGACGGGAAGCTCGTGGACGCCCTCGCGCCCTACGTCGGCGTCTTCCCGTTGGCCCCGAAGGCCGGCGGCGAGGGGGAGGCGGCGCCGGGCCTGGGCGTGAACCCGAACACCGCCCCCTCCTGGGTGCTGGCGCTCCTCTACCACGGCGATCCCGTGGGGGGGCGCGAGCTCGCGAAGGTCGACGAGGTGGCCGCGATCGTGAAGGAGCGCGAGAAGCACCTGCTCTGCGCGAAGGAGGGCGGAGACTCGTCCAACGAGGACACGGAGGACGGAGCGCTCACGAGCGAAGCGTGCCTGGCCCTGCTCGAGGCCGCGGACGTGGATCCGAGCACGATCTTCCCGCCGCCGACCTGGGAGTCGGACTTCTTCACCGTGGCCGCCGAGGCCAGCGTGGGCGAGATCCGCCGCCGGCTCGAGGTCGTCGTGGACCGCTCCGACCCCACGGACGTCCGGCGCCTGGCCTGGCGGATGCGCTGAGGTATCCATAGGCCCATGCTCCGGCGCGTCCTCGGACTCGACATCGGCAGCCACGCCGTGAAGGCGGTGGAGCTGCGCCAGACGCTGCGCAGCGTCGAAGTCGTGCAGATGCGCACGCTCCCCCTGGACGTCCCGGGGCCCGCCCTCGGCGAGGAGCTGCGCGACTTCGTGACCGCCCACGGCCTCCCCACCGACCACGTGGTGTGCGCCCTGCCCGGCGACCGCGTCTCGAGCCGGCGCCTCTCCTTCCCCTTCCGCGACCGCCGCCGCATCGACCAGGCCGTGCCCTTCGCGGTGGAGGGCGAGGTGCCCTTCGACCTCGACGAGTTCTTCCTCGACTGGGAGCTGGTGGGCGGCGATCGCTCCCACGCCGACGTGGTGGTGACGCTCGCGCCGCGCTCCGAGGTGGCGCTGCTGCTGAAGACCCTCGCCGAGGCGGGCATCGAGCCCCGCGTGGTGGAGGCCGAAGGCCTCTCGCTGGCGAACCTGGGCGCCGTCTTCGAGCTCCCCGGCCCCCGCCTGCTCGTGGACCTCGGCCACCGCAAGACCACCATCTGCCTCGTGCTCGACGGCCGCCCCGTGGCCACGCGCACGATCGCCATCGCGGGTCAGGCGCTGACCCAGGCCATCGCGAAGGAGCGCCACCTCGCGGAGGGCGAGGCGGAGCGCGCGAAGCTCGAGACGGGCGTGTTCGCCCACGGGCTCGACGCCGGGGGCTCCGAGGTGCACGCGCTCCTCGACCGCCTCGCGCGGGAGCTCGTGCGCACGCTCGGCTCGCTCGAGACGATCCTCGCCAAGCGCGGGGCGCGCATCGAGGAGGTGACCCTGCTCGGCGGCACCTCCCGCCTGCACCGTCTGCCCGACTACTTGGCGCAGCGCACGGGGCTCGCCGTGGCGGTGCTGTCGCCGCCCCCGGAGCCCTTCCGCGCGCCGGTGCTCGCCGCGGGGGATCCGCTGCTCTTCGCCCCCGCCCTGGCCCTCGCCCTGCGCGGCACCACCCAGGCGCGCACGCGCATGAACTTCCGCCAGGACGAGTTCGCCCGGCGCGTCAACTTCCAGCGCCTGGGCCGCGAGCTCCGCTGGACCGGGATCCTGGCCGCGGCGGTCTGCGTCCTCGCCCTGGTCTCCTCCGCCGTGCGCATCGGCCGGGAGAACCGGCGGGCCGAGCGCGTCGAGGCGCACGTCGCGACGCTCTACCAGGAGGCCTTCCCGGGCCAGCCCGCGCCCCCGGACGCGGTGGCGGCGCTGCGCGAGGCCGCGCGTTCCGCGCGGGGGCGGGCCGACCTGCTCGGCGTGTACGGCGGCAGCTACTCCGCCCTCGATCTGCTCGCGGAGGTGTCGGCGAGCGTCCCCCAGGAGCTCGCGGTCGTCTTCGACGAGTTCAACGTGGATCGCCAGACCGTGCGCATCCGCGGCTACACCGAGAGCTTCGAGAACGTGGATCGCCTGCGCGCGGAGCTCGCGCGCTTCAAACCCTTTGCGCAGATCGGCGTGAGCGAGATCCAGAGCGACTCGCGCCGCGGCGACGGCACGGGCAAGACCTTCAACCTCACGATCCAGCTCGGCGACGCGAAGGAGACGCCGTGAGGGAGTGGTGGGGCCGGCTGCGCGCCGTGCTGGAGCAGCTCTCGCCCCGGGAGCGCTGGCTGGTGGGCGCGGTGGGGGGGCTCTTCGCCGTGCTGCTCCTCCTGCTGGGCGTCGTGAGCCCCCTGCGCGCGGCGCTCGAGCGCGGCCGCGAGCGCGCCAAGGCCGCGGAGCAGCAGCTCTCGGTGGCGCTGGCCGTGCGCCGCGAGCTCGACGAGGTGCAGGGACGCCTCTCCCACGTGGAGCAGCGCATCCGCGAGGGTCCGCGCGGGAACCTCTTCACGACGCTCGAGTCCCTCGCGCGGGAGTCCGCGGTGAAGGTGGACTCCATGCAGCCGCAGACGGTGCCGAGCGACTCCGCCTACCGCGAGACCAAGGTCGAGGTGAAGCTCGAAGGCGTGAGCCTGGCGCAGCTCGCGAACTACCTGAACAAGATCGAGTCGACGCCGCAGCTCCTCTCGGTGAAGAGCCTGCGCATCCGCACGCGCGCCGACAAGCCCGACCTCCTCGACGTGACCTTCACCGTGTCGTCCTTCGAGCCGGTCTGAGCGGTGGCCCGTGCGCGTCTCGGGCGCAGCCTCAGCCTGGCTCTCGCCGGCCTGGCGCTGACCACGCTCTTCAGCCTGTGGCTCCTCCCCTGGGATCGCTACCGGGGCTTCGCCGAGCGCGAGCTCTCCCGCGCGACGGGCGCGGAGGTCCGCGTCGGGAGCCTCGGGCCCGCGCTCGGTCGCGGCATCGCGGTGCTGCGCCTGCGCGACGTGGAGCTCGCCTTCGACGGCGGTCAGCGCGTGGCGATCTCCGAGCTCCGCGTGCGGCCGGCGCTCTCCACGTCGTGGCTGCGCCTCGAGCCGGCCCTCCGCGTGCTGGCGGCGAGCGAGGCGGGCGCGCTCGACGGCACCTGCTGGCTCGGCGAGCGGCCGGGCTTCGCGGGCGACGTCGAGGACCTCGCCCTCGAGCTCCTGCCGCTGGAGGGCGTCGCCGACGGGCTCGCCCTGCGCGGCCGCGCGGACCTGAGCCTCGACCTGGTGAGCGACGGCGCGGGCCTCGCCGGCGAGATCGAGCTCGCGGCGCGCGAGGGGAGCGTCGCCTTCCCTCCCTACGGCCTGCCCATCCCCTACGCGACGGCCCGCGGCTCCCTGACCCTGGCACCGGCCACGGGGCTCGCCATCGAATCCCTCGAGCTCGAGGATCCCGATCGCCTCTCCCTGCGCGCTTCGGGAACCATCGGCGCCTCCCCGAGCCCCGAGCTCTCCCCCCTCGACCTCACCGCGCGCGTGGAGGTGCGCGACCCCGCGCTGCGCAGCCTCTTCGCCCAGGCGCTCCCCCTCGACGGCGAGGGCAACGCAGACCTCCGGCTCTCGGGAACGCTCGGCGCGCCGATCCTGCGCTGACGTGGCCCGTGCCGGTGCGCCCGTGGACCGGGCCGAGGGGTCGTCGCTCCATGCCTCGGCCGCCAACGGACCTGGGTGTCACTTTCGCGGAGCACGTTTCCCTTGGAACCTGCCGAGGCCCGTGGCGGCCTGCGGGTGACTTCCGCGACGACCCCTCGGCCCGATCCACTGGAGCGGAGCCGCGCGCGAAGCGGGAAGACGAAGTCTAGACTCCCCGCCGTGACCCCCGAGGCCCTGCAACGCGTCTTCAAGCTCCTCGCGGATCCCACGCGGGTGCGCATCCTCGCGCTCCTCGAGCGCGAGGAGCTCGCCGTGCAGGAGCTCATGCAGGTGCTGGGGATGGCGCAGTCGCGCGTCTCGCGCCACCTCGCGATCCTGCGCGAGGCGGGGCTCCTGCGCGACCGCCGCGAGGGCACGTTCGTGTTCTACCGCCTGGTCCTGCCCGAGGCCGGCGCGTGGGCGGAGGTCTGGACCTGGGTGCGCCGCGCGCTCGAGGGCGATCCCAGCGCCGAGCGCGACGCCGCGGCCCTGGCGAGCGTGCTCGACGCCCGCGCCACCCGCAGCCGCTCGTTCTTCGACGCGGTGGGCCCCGAGTGGGACGGGCTGCGCAAGGTGTTCCACGACGATCTCTTGCGGGCGCGCGCGTGCGCGAAGCTCATCCCGAGCGGGCTCACGGTGGTGGACGTCGGCACCGGGACGGGCGTCCTCGCCCTCGAGCTCGCCCGGCTCGGCTGCCGCGTGGTCGCCGTCGACCGCTCCGCGCGCATGCTCGACGCGGCGCGCGCGAAGCTCGCCGCGAGCGGAGCGGCGCACGTCGAGCTGCGCCAGGGCGACGCCGCGGCGCTGCCCCTCGACGACGCCTCCGCCGACGCCGCCTTCGCGCACGTGGTCCTCCAGTACCTGCCCTCCCCCGCCGACGCCATCGCCGAGATGGCCCGCGTGGTCCGCCCGGGCGGCGCGGTGGTGGTCGCGGACTTCGAGCACCACGACCACGAGTGGATGCGCGAGGAGCTCGGCGTGGTGTGGCTCGGCTTCGAGCCCGACGAGGTGCGCGGCTGGTTCGGCGCCGCGGGCCTCGTGGACCTCGAGCTCGAGCGCGGAGACTCCCCCGGGCGCGACCTGCCGGGGACCTTCATCGCCTCGGCGCGGGTGCCCCCCGGCGGCACCGCCCCGCGGCGCCAGGCGTGAGGATTGCCCTGCGCGGCGTCCTCTTCGACGCCACCGGCACGCTCGTCGAGCTTCGCGAGCCAGTGGGGGAGACGTACGCGCGCATCGCGGCGCGCCACGGCGTGTGCCTTCCGGCCTGGCGCATCGAGGACGCCTTCGCCCGCGTGCTCCGCTCCGCCCCGGCGCGCGTCTTCCCGGGCGCGTCCCTCGCCGAGGCCGCGCGCCGGGAGCGCGCCGCGTGGCGCGAGATCGTGCGCGCGACGTTCCGCGCAGCGGACCAGACCGCGCGCTTCGCCGCGCAGCGAGCTCACGACTCCTTCGACGCGTGCTTCGACGCGCTCTGGGAGCACTACGCGCGGCCCGGAGCGTGGTGCGCGCGGGAGGGCGCCGAGGCCGCGCTCGACGAGCTCACGCGCCGCGGCCTCGTCCTCGGCGTGGTGTCGAACTTCGACCAGCGCCTCCCCGACGTCCTGGCCGGGCTCGGCCTCGCGGGGCGGCTGTGCGCGATCGTGCTGCCCGCCCACGCGGGGGCCGCGAAGCCGGATCCGCGCATCTTCGCCCACGCCCTCGCGGCGCTCGGTCTCGCCGCGCGCGACGCGGTCTACGTGGGAGACGACCCGGAGCACGATTTCCAAGGAGCTCGCGCCGCGGGGCTGCGCGCCCTGGACGTGCGACGCCTCGCCTCGCTACGAGAGCTTCCCGACCGGATCGCGGAGGGCGCGCTACCCTCGGGCGCGTGAGCGGCCTAGACGACACCGCGCCCGTCGCCTTCTTCCGCGACCGCTTCGGCCTCGACGGCGCGGACCTCGACGCCACCCTCGGCCTCGCCCTCGAGCGCCGCGTGGACCACGCGGACCTCTTCTTCGAGTACTCGACCCAGGATTCGGTGGTGCTCGAAGAGGGCCTCGTGAAGAGCGGCAGCCGCCACCTCGTGCAGGGCGCCGGCGTGCGCGTCCAGGCCGGGGAGCGCCAGGGCTACGCGCACTCCGACGACCTCACGCTGGAGAGCCTGCGCGTCGCCGCGTCCACGGCGCGCGCGATCTCCGAGGCCGGGGGCTCCGCCGCACCGGTCGCGGTGCGCGGGCCCGGGCGACCCGCGCACGACCTCTACCCCGTGGCACAGCCCCCCACCGACGTCGCCGTGGAGCGCAAGGCGGCGCTGCTCTCCGCCATCGACGCCCACGCGCGCGCCCTCGACCCGCGCGTGCGCCAGGTGATGGCGAGCGTCGTCTCGCAGCACCGCGTGGTGCTCGTCGCGGCGAGCGACGGCACGCTCGTGGGCGACGTCCAGCCCCTGGTGCGCCTCAACGTCCAGGTGATCGCCGCGCAGCCGGGCGGATCGCGCCGCGAGGTGGGAAGCCAGGGAGCCGGCGGCCGC
>DASRUS010000099.1:0-7713 GCA_035687825.1 Myxococcota bacterium
CACCGAAGACCTGAAGGGCTACGGCTGGCTCGTGCGCAAGGGCTCCTTCCTGAACGTGGGGCTCGGGCGGCAGGATCCCGTGGCCTTCCCGAAGCGCGTGGAGGACTTCCTCGGGTACCTGGAGGCCGGCGGACGGCTCCCACCGCGCACGCCGCGGCGCTGGCCGGGGCACGCCTACCTGCTCTACGACCAGGCGCCGCGTCCGCTCACGGGCGACGCGGCGCTCCTCGCGGGCGACGCGGCCGGGCTCGCCTACCCGAAGAGCGGCGAGGGGATCCGCCCCGCGGTAGAGACGGGACTGCTGGCGGCGCGTGCGCTCCGCGCCGCGGGGACGCTCGGCCCGTCCGCGCTCGCGGCGTACGCGGAGGCGGTCCAATCCCGCTTCGGGCCGCGCACCGGCCGCGCGCGCCCCGGTCTCACGGATCTCCTGCCGCGCGCCTGGCGCGGTCCGGTGGCCGGGCGCGTCCTCGGCCAGCGCGCGTTCGCGAGCCGCGTGGTGGTGGACCGCTGGTTCCTGCACCGCCACCAGCCACCGCTCGCGGGGGCGTGAGGGCTCCGTCGCGTGCGCTCCCTGGTATGCTTCGCCGCCTCGCGCGTCACGGGGGAGTCGCCGGTTGCTCACGCACGTGGATCGCATCCAGATCGCCTGCCCCGACCGGCGCGAGGCGGTGGGGGCCTTCGCGCGCCTCCTCGGCGCCGAGGTGGTGCGCGAAGACCGCGTCGCGTGCCTCGCCGCCGAGCGCACCGTGCTGCGCCTCGGAACGAGCGAGGTGGAGGTGCTCGAGCCCGACGGGGTGGGGCGCGTCGCCGACTGGCTCGGGCGCTGCGGATCCGGGCTCTACGGCGCGGGCTTCGCCACGCCGGATCCCCAGGCCCTCGCCGCGCACTGGCGCGCCCTCGGGCGCTCCCTGGTCACCGAGCGCGACCAGCTCTTCCTGGCGGCCGAGGCGAGCGAGCTCCCGGGGCTCCACGCGGTGGTCTCCCGGGCGGAGGAGCGCGAGCCCATCGGGCTCGTGCGCGCGCTCTACGAGGTGACGCTCCTCGTGGCCGACCATGCGGAGATGGCCCGGCGCGCCGCGCGCGTCTTCGGCCTCGATGCGAAGCGCTTCCACCCGATCCGCTCGGAGCCATACGGGTACGCGGGCACGCTCACGCTCTTTCGCGACGATGCGCTCGATCGCATCGAGGTGGTGACCCCCTTCGACGACACGAAGACGATGGGGCGCTTCTTCCGGAGCCACGGCCCGCGGCTCTACATGGCGTACGCCGAGGCCGACGATCCCGCGGCGATCCGCGCGAGGCTGCTCGAGCACGCGCCGAGGGACTGGACCGGGCCGCGCGAGGCGAAGCAGCCCGACAACCTGTACCTGCATCCGAAGGCGCTCGGGGGCGTGCTGCTCGGCGTGAGCCGCACGAGCTTCGGCTGGATCTGGTCGGGACACCCCGAGCGCGTGGTGCCGGCGTGAGGCAGATCTGGATCCCGCGTCCCGGCCCGCCCGAGGTGCTGGAGCTGCGCGAGGCGGCCGATCCGCTCCCGGGCCCCGGGGAGGTGCGCATCCGCGTCGAGGCCGCGGGCGTGAACTTCGCCGACGTGATGGGGCGCCTGGGCCTGTATCCGGATCTGCCGCCCATGCCCGTGGTGGTGGGCTACGAGGTCGCCGGCCGCATCGACGCGGTGGGCGACGGCGTGGAGACAGCGCGCCTCGGCACGGACGTCCTCGCGCTCACGCGTTTCGGCGGCTACGCCGACGTCGTCTGCGTTCCGCACGGGCAGGTCTTCGGGCGGCTGCCGGGCCTCGGGGCGGAGGAGGGCGCGGCGCTGCCCGTCAACTACCTGACGGCGTGGCAGCTCCTGGTGGTGATGGGGAGCCTCGAGCGGGGCGACACGGTGCTGATCCACTCCGCCGGGGGCGGCGTGGGGATCGCGGCGATCCAGATCGCGCGCCGGCTCGGGGCGCGCGTCTTCGGGACCGCCTCGAAGGCGAAGCACGACTTCCTCGGCGGCCTCGGCGTGGAGGCGTGCATCGACTACGGGAGCGAGGACTTCGAGGCCCGCGTGCGCGAGCTCACGGACGGTCGCGGCGTCGAGCTCGTGCTCGACGCGGTGGGCGGGCCCTCGTTCGCGAAGAGCTTCCGCTGCCTCGCGCCCACGGGGCGACTCGGCATGTTCGGGATGTCGGCGGCCGCGACGGGCAAGACCCGCCGGCCGCTCTCGGCGCTGCGCGCCGCGCTCGCGCTGCCCTGGTTCCGCTTCCATCCGCTCGCGCTCATGAACGAGAACAAGGGCGTGTTCGGCGTGAACCTGGGCCACCTCTGGAACGAGACCGAGCGCGTCGCGGGCTGGATGAGCGCGCTCCTCGACGGCGTGCGCGAGGGAGTCATCCGCCCGGTGATCGCCGCGCGCTTCCCGTTGGAGGAGGCCGCGCAGGCGCACCACTACCTGCAGGATCGGAAGAACGTGGGGAAGGTGTTGCTGATCCCGTGAAGGCGCTCGCGCTACACCAGCTCGTCGGTCTTGGCGGCGAACACGAAGTCGCTCTCCGTGAGGCCGTCGATCTTGTGGGTCCAGATCGCGACGCGCACCTTGCCCCAGGTCAGCACCAGGTCGGGGTGGTGGCGCTGCTCCTCGGCGAGCGCGCCGACGCGGTTCACGAAGGCGAGGGCTCCGGCGAAATCCTCGAAGCGGTACTCCTTCTCGAGGTGATGCTCCTTCACCACCGACCAGCCGGGCGCGAGCTGGGCGAGGAGCGCCCCGAGCGCGGTGCCGTGCAGGGTCGGGACGCCGCCCCGGCAGGGCACGCACTGCCGCCGGGCGAGCTCGCTCACGCCGCGGCCTCGGCGCTGCGGAAGGCCAGGTCCGCGGCCATGCGCGCGCGCACGCCGGCGAGCTCGCTCGCTTCGCGCTCGGGGCTCCAGCCGAGCAGGCCTGCGAGGCGCTGCGCGGTGGGAGCCAGTCCCGCCTCGCGGGCCTCCGGGTGGTAGAGGGCGGCGCGCGTGCGGCGGTAGTGGACGTCTTCGAGGGAGAGCGCGCCCTCGACGCGCACCGCCCAGTCCACCTCCGCGGCCAGGATCGGGCTCCCGGGCACGAGGGGCTCCGCGCCGCGCTCGGCGAGCGCGAAGGCCTCGGTTCCGTAGCAGAGGGCCAAGCGGCGCGCGGTCGCCGGCGGGAGCGCACGCTCCCGGGTGAGGCGCGACGCGAGAGCGTCGAGGTCGCCGTCGAAGTCTCCACCCGGCAGGGGCAGCGGCGGCGCGGCGGCCGCAAGCCGCAGTCCATGGATCTCCGCGGCGCGCTCGAGCGTCTCCTGCGCCATGGGCCGGAACCCCGTGAGCTTGCCCCCCGCGATCGTCACCACGCCCGAGGGCCCGACGAGCACCTCGTCGCGGCGGGAGATCTCGTGGGGCGCCTTGCCCGGCTGCGCGATCAGCGGGCGCAGACCGGCCCACGCGGCCGTCACGTCGTCGGGGGCGAGGGGATCGAGGGCGAGGCTCTGGTTCACGGTGTCGAGCAGGTACGCCACGTCCTCGGCGTCGATCGTCGGCCACAGGTCGGAGCCGTGGGGGTAGGTGGTGTCGGTGGTGCCCACGTAGACCACGCCCAGGCGCGGGATCACGAAGATGGTGCGACGGTCGCTCGCGGTCAGGATCAGCATGTTGCGCGCGGGGAGCCGCGACCCGCGGAAGACCACGTGCACGCCCTTCGAGAGGTGGAGCAGCGGCTTGGCGCCCCCGTCCTCGAGGCGGCGCACGGCGTCCACCCAGGGGCCCGCGGCGTTGATCACCGAACGCGCGCGCACGCGCAGGCGGCGACCGCTCTCGCGGCACACGGCCTCGACCCCGCCGGCGCGCTCGCCCTCGCGGACGATCGAATCCACCGCCATGCGGCTCGCCAGCGCGGCGCCCGCGCCCGCCGCGGCGCGCAGGTTCGCGAGCACGAGGCGCGAATCGTCCGTCACGTACTCGCGGTACACGCACGCGAAGCCGAAGCGTCTCGCGTCGAGCACCGGCTCGTTCGCCTCGAGCTCCGCGCGCCCCCAGTTGCGGTGCCGGTCGCGGTCCTCCACCGCGCCGAGCTTCTCGTAGGCGGTGATGCCCGCGCGCAGCTTGAAGAGCGCCGCGCGGCCCCGCGCCGGGACCACGAGCCAGCGCGGCTCCGCGAGGTGCGGCGCCAGGGCGTGGATCCTCTTGCGTTCCAGGGCCGTGGAGCGCACCAGCGCCACGTCCCCCATGGCGAGGTAGCGCAGCCCCCCGTGGATCAGCTTCGACGAACGGCTCGACGTCCCCGCGGCGTAGTCGCTGGCCTCCAGTAGCGCGACCGTGAGGCCCCGCAGCGCCGCCTCCCGCGCGATGCCCGCGCCCGTGATGCCGCCCCCGATCACGACGCAGTCGAAGCGCTCGCGCTCGAGACGATCGAGCGTCCGCTCGCGGGCGGTGGCGTCGAGGCGGTTCGCGGCGGTCAAGACGGGGCTCCCGGGGGGCGTGAGTTCAACTTAGCCACCCCATCGGTCCTCCGCCCGAATCCGTAAAGTTCCGCCCCCGGACCGGCCGAAACGAAGAGCCGAACCCGTTCGCTGGCGTTCGCCGGCGTTCGCTGCCGCGGAGGACCCATGGGGCATCCGGTCGTCCAGGTGATCTTCAAGGGCACGCTGGTGCAGTCGGTCCCGTTCGATCGCGAGACGCTGCTCATCGGCCGCTCCCGGGACAACGACGTGGTGATCGACAACCTGTCGGTGAGCCGTTACCACGCGAAGCTCTTCCTGCGCGATGGGCAGGTGATCCTCGAGGACCAGGGCAGCGAGAACGGCTGCCTCGTGAACGGCCGCTCGGTGGCGCGCGCCGCGATCACGGACGAGGACGAGGTCTTCATCGGCAAGCACCAGATCGTGCTCCGCGCGCCGGAGGCGGAGGGCGCGCTCGAAGGGGACGCGGATCGGCCGCCGGCGCGCAGCGCGTCGCCCTGGGACGACGTCCACACCTACTGCGTGCTCGACGGGAGCGCGAAGCCCGGGACGCGCCAGGAGCCCGTCGCGCCCGTGGCCGGATTCGCCGCAGCCCGCGGCGAGGCGTACGCGGGGCTGATCCTCCAGCGCGCGGGCAAGCTCGAGCGCATCGTCGCGGTGGAGGGCGCGGCGTTCGTGCTGGGCCGGGCGCCCGAGTGCGACCTGGTCCTCGACGGCGCGGGCGTCTCGCGCCGGCACGCGCGCATCCTGCGCGAGGCCGATCGCTTCCTGCTGGAGGACCTCGGCTCCGCGAACGGAACGCTCGTGAACGGGGCGCGCGCCGAGCGCTGCCCCCTCGAGGTGGGCGACGAGCTTCGCATCGACGAGTTCCAGCTCACCTTCGTCCTCGAGGCGCGGCCGCTCGGGGAGGAGATCCGCATCGGGGCGGCGGAGCCCAGCGGCGCGGATCGCGCCGGGGCGGCGGAGCCGACGCTGCTCGCGGAGGACGCCGCGCCCGGGGCGACCCGGGTCTCGGAGCCGGCGCCGGCGGAGCTCTTCGGGAGCATGGAGGAGCTCACTCCCACCCCGCCGGAGGCGCCGCGCCCGGCGCCGGGGCGCGAGCCTCTGCTGACCCTCGAGGTGGAGCTCGACCCGGCGGCGCTGCCGGCGGCGCTCCGCGACGCGCTCGAGGCCGCGGTCGAGGACGGCGAGCTGCGCCTCCCCGTGACCCTCCGCCTGCGGCGCTAGCGGCGGGGCCCGGGCGGGCCCCGGGGGCCGCCGGCAACGGGTGACACACGGAAGTGACGGCCTCGCGAGGCCGGCCGGTCTCGTGCGGGCGCGCTTCGCGCCATGCGCGGAACGAGCCTAGAATGCTCCGACGCGCCGGCCACGCCGGATCCCCTCCGGCGGCGGGTCCCGCCGCGCAGAAGGAGTCCCCATGACGCGTCGTCGAACATTCCTCGTCCTTGCGGGCCTCGCGCTCGTGTCCCTCCCGGGCTGCCAGGTGTTGTGGGCCTCGATCACCTCACCCTCCGACTGGATCGCGGGGTCGTCGGAGTCGATCGCCGGCTCGGTGCGCTCGATCTCGCGTTCGTCGGGGAGCCCGGCTGAGAAGACGAGCCTCGCCTACCGCCGCGACGTGCGCGCGTGGGCGGCCGAGTTCGCGCGGGAGGGCGGCGCGCAGGACGAGTTCCTGCGCGGCATCGGTCGCATCGCCGAGACCCACGGCCTGACGCACTGGGAGGCGGATCCCGGGACGCTGCTCGCCATCGGCGAAGGCCTGCGCGACGCCGGCTGGGGCGGCGAGCAGATGGAGCGGCTGCGCTCGGATCTCGCCGACGTCCAGGCGCGGAGCGTCGAGCTCGTCTTCGAGGGCTACCGAAGCGCGGGGAGCTGATGTGGCGCGCGGCCGCGCTCGGCCTCGCGTGGCTCGCGCTCGCGGGGCCGGCCTTCGCCGAAGAGCTCGCGGCCTCGCTCACGTTCGTCCACGTGGAGGCGAACGTGGGCGGGGCCAGCGGCGGCCACGCGGCGCTGCGCGTGGAGGACACGGTCTTCCACGTGCAGCAGTCCGCGGACGGTCTGTTCCGTCTCGTGCGGCAGGACTGGGGTCACTTCCGGCACGTCTATGCCGGTCTCCAGAACCGGGGCCTGCGCCTGGCCCACGTGGCGGTGAGCGGGGCGGATCGCGAGCGGGTGCTCGACGCCCTGGCCCGGGCCCACGTGGTCCAGGAGGCCGCCCTCGCGCGCCGCGAGCGTCTGGAGCGCGACCTCGCCTGGCTCGGGGCCTGGGCCGAGGGGCGCGAGACGCCGCCCCTGCGTGGGGCGGGCCTGCTCTCGCCGGAGCTCCCGAACGACCCTCTCGCCGCCGCCCTGCGCGAGCGGGTCGCGACGCAGCTCGGTGACGAGTTCCTGTCCGCCGAGCGCGCGCAACTCTCTGGACGCGCGGAAGCCTTCGGGCCCGAAGGAGACCTCGAGGCGCTGCGCGAGACGCTGCTGGCGCGCGAGGCCGTGGCGGCCCTCGCCGAGGCGCGCGGCCTCGCCCCCGAAGCCGTGACGCGGCCCATCGGCGCGGCCGCCGCCGCGTTCTCGGCCGCGGAGCGCGCCGCGCTCGAGGGCTTCGCCCGCGCCCAGGAACGCGCGGTGCTCGATCTCCTCGTCTCCGCGCGGCCGGATCGCGGTCATCCCCTGCACCTCGCGATCGCGCGCTGGCTCGCGGTGCAGCGCTCGCTCGCGAGCGGGACGCTCGAGCTCCTGGACCCGTACCCCGACGAAGCGCAGGCGCTCGCCGAGCCGGAGGGCGCGAGCCCCGCGATCGCCGCGCGGCTCGCGGCGGACGCCGCGTCGGTGCTGCGCCAGGCGCGCGTCTCGCTGCTCCCGGACCCGGGTCTGGCGGAGCCGGCCTACAACGTCCTCGAGCTCGCCGCCGGCCTCGCTGCAGAGCTCGACGGCGCGGCGCTCGGCGGCCCGCTGCGCGAGCTTCCGGCGCGGGCGGCCCCGGGGCGCGGGCGCACGCTCGGCCGGCTTCCCGTCGCGGCCGACTCGACGGCGCTCGCGCGCGCGCTCGCCGGCACGCGGCGCGCCCTCGACCGGGAGCGCGAGGTGCTCCGCGCTCGTTTCGGCTACGACGTCCTGCGCCGCAACTGCATCACCGAGCTCGTGCGCCTCGTGAACGACTCCTTCGAGGATCCCGAGGACGCCGTGCGCGCGCTCGGGGGGCGTCTCGAGCCCGGCGCGGAGCTCGGGTTCGTCCCGTTCGTGTTCTTCGAGCAGGTGACCG
>DASRUS010000100.1:0-10806 GCA_035687825.1 Myxococcota bacterium
CTCCCCCTCCTGAACGGCCTCGCCCCCGGGCCCGAGGACGCGGCCGTCGAGGTGACCGAGGCCCTGCGCGTCGAGGAGCTCCTCGAGCGCCACGGGCTCCCGGAGGCGGCCCAGATCTGGCTCGGCCGGGCGGCCCAGGAAGAGGGCCTCGCGCTCGTGCTGCGCGGGGAGACGGCACGCATCCTGCTCGGGAGCGAGCGCGCGGCCGACGGCCTGCGGCGCCTGGCGCGCTCGCGCGCCGCGGGCCTGCCCGAGGTCGCCGCGGCCCACACCATCGATTTGCGCTTCGCGGGACGGGTGGTCCTGCGGAGCGGCCCGCCTCCGGGGGGAGGCGAGGTCGCGGCGGAGCGCGGACGCGCGACGCCGCCCACGAGGGGCCCGGCCGGTTGACCCGGGGGCTCCACCACGAGGGGGTGAGGGGATCATGGCACGCAACGACGAGCTGATCGTCGGTCTCGACATCGGAACGACGAAGATCTGCGCCATCGTCGCCGAACGCGGCGAGCGCGGCGTGGACATCGTGGGCATCGGCACGCACGCGTCCCGGGGTCTGCGCAAGGGCGTGGTGGTGGACATCGAGGCAACCGTCGAGTCCATCAAGCGCGCCGTCGAAGAGGCGGAGCTCATGGCCGACTGCGAGATCACGTCCGTCTACACGGGCATCGCCGGCGGTCACATCAGCGGCCTCAACTCCCACGGGATCGTGGCGGTGAAGGACCGCGAGGTGCGGGAGAGCGACGTGCGCCGCGTGATCGACGCGGCCAAGGCGGTGGCGATCCCCATGGACCGCGAGGTGATCCACGTGATCCCGCAGGAGTTCATCATCGACGACCAGGACGGGATCCGCGAGCCGCTCGGCATGAGCGGGGTGCGCCTCGAGTCGAAGGTCCACATCGTGACGGCCGCGGTCACGAGCGCGCAGAACATCGTGAAGTGCGCGAACAAGGCCGGCCTCAACGTGATGGACATCGTGCTCGAGCCCCTCGCCTCCGCGGAGGCCGTGCTCGCCGAGGACGAGCGGGACCTCGGCGTGTGTCTCATCGACATCGGCGGAGGAACCACGGACATCGCGGTCTTCGCCGACGGGTCCATCAAGCACACCTGCGTGCTCGGGCTCGGCGGCTATCACCTCTCCAACGACATCGCGGTGGGGCTGCGCACGCCGTTCGACGACGCCGAGCGCATCAAGAAGAAGTTCGGCTGCGCGTCGGCCCGCTTCCTGTCGAGCGACGACGTGCTCTCGGTGCCGAGCGTGGGCGGGCGTCAGCCGCGGGAGGTCTCGCGCAAGATCCTGTGCGAGATCATCGAGCCGCGCGCCGACGAGGTGCTCTCCCTGGCGCGCCAGGAGCTCGTGAAGGCGGGGCTCGAGGACAAGATCCCCTCCGGCGTCGTGCTGACCGGGGGAGCCTCGGCGCTCCAAGGTATGGCCGAGCTCGGCGAGGAGATCTTCGAATCGCCCGTGCGCATCGGAACGCCCACCCGCATCGGCGGGCTCCAGGACGTGGTGCGCGATCCCATGTACGCGACCGGCGTGGGCCTCGTGCTGTACGGCTTCAAGCGCAGCCGCAGGCCCCGGCCGAGCCGCTTCCGCATCCGCGACGAATCGATCTTCCGCCGGGTCAAGCAGCGCATGCGCGAGTGGTTCTATGGCGAGTTCGATTGAGGGGGTCCTCCGCCCGAGAGGGGGCGGGTGGACCGGGATCCGAGCCCGGCCGCCCGCCCCGCCCGAGTGTGAGGCCCATCACCAACTCGCAACTTCGAGAGATAAGCTGGCGGCAACTGGAATTTTTCGGTTAGACTGGCCACGACAATTCGCCGATCGCACCGGGGGGGTGAGAGATGGCGTCCAAGACCCGCGACCCGCGCGGATCCGATCCGCATGCCCGGGGAGTTCCCGGGCCCACACCGAACCTGCTCGACCTCGGTCCCGCCGACGAGACGGGGGTCTTCGAGCTCGAAGAGGCCTCGCACCTGCAGGCCAGGATCAAGGTGATCGGCGTCGGCGGGGGCGGCGGCAACGCGCTGAACACGATGATCGACTCCAAGCTCGGGGGGGTCGAGTTCATCGCCGCCAATACGGACCATCAGGCGCTCGCCCACAACCGCGCGCCGCTCAAGCTCCAGCTCGGCTCCGAGCTCACACGGGGGCTCGGCTGCGCCTCGCTGCGCGCGCCTGCGGCGCTTGCCTTCCCGCACTCAATCGAACTCCCCGTAGAACCACTCGCGCATCCGCTGCTTCACACGGCGGAAGATCGACTCGTCGCGGATCCGGAAGCCCCTCGGCCGCGGCCGGCTGCGCGAGAAGCCGTACAGCACCAGGCCCACCCCGGTCGCGTACATGGGGTCGCGCACCACGTCCTGGAGCCCGCCGATGCGCGTGGGCGTCCCGATGCGCACGGGTGACTCGAAGATCTCCTCGCCGAGCTCCGCCATGCCCTGCAGCGCCGAGGCGCCGCCGGTCAGCACCACACCGGAGGGGATCTTGTCCTCGAGCCCCGCCTTCACGAGCTCCTGGCGCGCCAGGGAGAGCACCTCGTCCGCGCGCGGCTCGATGATCTCGCACAGGATCTTGCGCGAGACCTCCCGGGGCTGGCGCCCGCCCACGCTCGGCACCGAGAGCACGTCGTCGCTCGAGAGGAAGCGGGCCGAGGCGCAGCCGAACTTCTTCTTGATGCGCTCGGCGTCGTCGAAGGGTGTGCGCAGCCCCACGGCGATGTCGTTGGAGAGGTGGTAGCCCCCGAGCCCGAGCACGCAGGTGTGCTTGATCGACCCGTCGGCGAAGACCGCGATGTCCGTGGTGCCGCCGCCGATGTCGATCAGGCACACGCCGAGGTCGCGTTCGTCCTCGGCGAGCACCGCCTCCGCGGAGGCGAGGGGCTCGAGCACGATGTCCATCACGTTGAGCCCCGCCTTGTTCGCGCACTTCACGATGTTCTGGGCGCTCGTGACCGCGGCCGTCACGATGTGGACCTTCGACTCGAGGCGCACGCCGCTCATGCCGAGCGGCTCGCGGATCCCGTCCTGGCCGTCGATGATGAACTCCTGCGGGATCACGTGGATCACCTCGCGGTCCATCGGGATCGCGACCGCCTTGGCGGCGTCGATCACGCGGCGGACGTCGCTCTCCCGCACCTCGCGGTCCTTCACCGCCACGATCCCGTGGGAGTTCATGCCGCTGATGTGGCCGCCCGCGATCCCCGTGTAGACCGAGGTGATCTCGCAGTCCGCCATGAGCTCCGCCTCCTCGACGGCGCGCTTGATGGACTCGACGGTGGCCTCGATGTCCACCACCACGCCCTTGCGCAGGCCCCGGGATGCGTGCGTGCCGATGCCCACGATGTCCACGCCGCGCTCGCCGCGCTCGGCGACGATGGCGCAGATCTTCGTGGTGCCGATGTCGAGACCGACGATCAGCTCGTCGTTGCGTGCCATGATCCTCTCACCCCCCTGGTTCGGAGCCCCCGGATCAACCGGACGGGCGCCTCGTGAGCGGCGTCGCGCGTCCGCGCTCGGCCGCAGCCTCGCCTCCCCCCGGAGACGGGCGGCTCCGCAGGACGACCCGTCCCGCGAAACGCAAATCGATGGTGTCCGCCGCCGCGACCTCGGCCAGGCCCGCGGCCCGCGAGCGCGCCAGGCGCCGGAGCCCGTCCGCGGAGCGCGCGCTCCCGAGCAGGATCCGCGCCGTCTCGCCACGCAGCACGAGGGCGAGGCCCTCCTCCGCCGCGGCGCGCCCGAGCCAGATCTCCGCGGCGGCGGGGAGCCCGTGCCGCTCGAGCAGGTCCGCGACGCGCGAGGCCTCGGCCACCTCGCGCTGCGCGTCGCCGGGGTCGGCGGCGAGGCCGTGCAGGAGCGGCAGCGCCCCCAGGTGCTCCGGGCGCGCGGGCGCGAAGCGGACGCCGGAGGGGTCCACGAGGAAGGGCTCGCCGCCCACGCCCTCCGCGACCGCCACGGGCGTCCGCTCGACGACGTCCACGAGGAGATGGAAGGGCGGCATCCGCTGCGCGCGCGCCTCGAGGATCCATGGGTGGGTGCGCAGCCGCGCCGCGACCTCGTCCGGGTCCACCGCGAGGAGCTTCGTCCCGGGCGCGAGCGCCGCCGCGAGCGCCAGCTCCGCCGCCGGCACGCGCTCGTGGCCCCGGAGCGCCACCCGCGAGCACTCGAAGCCCGCGAACGCGGCGCGGCGCAGGGGGTCGCCCCAGCGCTCCGCGCCGAGCTTCACCCCGGCGGCGAAGGCCACGGCGCAGACGAGGGGTCCGAGCCCGCGCGCGCCGCTCACGACGGCCTCCCGAGGATCCGCACCTCCGGCTCGAGCTCGATCCCGAACTCCTTCGCGACGCGCTCGCGCGCCATCTCGACGAGCGCCAGCACGTCGGCGGCGCGGGCGCGGCCGCGGTTCGCGATGAAGTTCGCGTGCACGGGGGAGATCTCCGCGTCGCCCACCCGCTCGCCCTTCAGGCCCGCGGCCTCGATGAGGCGTCCGGCGTAGTCGCCGGGCGGGTTCTTGAAGACCGATCCGCAGGAGGGGACGTCGAGGGGCTGCGAGGCCGCGCGCTTCGCGAGCAGGCGCGCCACCTCGGCGCGCACGACCCCCGCGTCCGCGGCCGCGACGTCGAGCAGCGCCGAGACGATCACCGAGCCCGGCGCGAGCCCGCGCAGCGCCCGGTAGCGGAACTCGAGCGACCCGCGGGCGAGCCGCCGGGTCTTCTCGCCGGTCGGGCTCATCACCTCGATCTCGCGCACGGCGTCGCCGATCTCGCGCTCGGGGATGCCCGCGTTCATGGCGAGCCAGCCCCCGAGCGTGCCCGGGATGCCGGCGCCGAACTCGAGCCCCGCGAGGCCGCGCTCGACGCAGAAGTTCACGAGCTGACGGTGCGAGACGCCGGCCTCCGCGAAGAGCACGGGGCCCGGACGCGCCTCCATGCGGCGGAGCTTCGCGAGCTGGACCACCACCCCGTCCACGCCGCCGTCGAGGACGAGCGTGTTGAAGCCGTGGCCGAGCACGAGGTGCGCCAGGCGGTGGCGCGCGCAGAGCTCGAGCAGGCGGGCGAGCTCGGCGCGGTCCCGGGGCGCGGCGAGGGCGTCGGCGGGACCGCCCACGCGCAGCGAGGTGTGCCGCGCGAGCGGCGCGTCGAAGCGCACGCGCTCCCCCAGGAGCTCGCGGAGCTCGGCGCGCGCGGTTTCGGCGATCATCGCGGCGGCTCCTCGAGGGCGCGCAGGAGCCGCGGCCCGAGGCCCGAGACGCTTCCCGCGCCGAGCGTCACCACGAGGTCGCCCGCCTCGAGCTCCCGGGGCAGCACCTCGAGCACCCCGTCGAGCTCGGGGACGAAGCGCACGTCGCGGTGGCCGTGGGCGCGCACCGCCTCCACCAGGGACGCGGCCTCGACGCCGGGGATCTTGTCCTCCCCCGCGGCGTAGATCGCCGTCACGATCAGGCGATCGGCGTCGTTGAAGCAGGTGGTGAAGTCGTCGAAGAGGTCCCGGGTGCGCGTGTAGCGGTGCGGCTGGAACACGACCACGATGCGACCGGGGTGGAGCGCGCGCGCCGCGGCCAGCGTGGCCCGGATCTCCGCGGGGTGGTGGCCGTAGTCGTCCACCACGCGCACGCCGCGCGCGGTTCCCTTCGTCTCGAAGCGCCGCTCGATCCCGACGAAGCTCCCGAGGGCCTCGGCCGCCCGGGCGAAGGGCACGTCGAGCTCGAGCGCCACCGCGAGCGTGGCCAGGGCGTTCTGCACGTTGTGGCGGCCCGGCAGGCGCAGGCGCACCTCGCCGAGCGGGCCCAGGCCGCGGCGCCGCACGCCGAAGCGCATGCCCGGGCCCTCGTGCACCACGTCCACCGCTTTGATGTCCGCCTGGGACGCGAAGCCGTAGGTCGTCGTGCGGCGTGTCATGCGCGGGAGCACGGCCTGCACGCCGGGATGGTCGAAGCAGAGCACCGCCACGCCCCAGAACGGAACGCGGTTCGCGAAGGCGACGAAGGCGTCCTGCACCGCCTCGAACGAGCCGTAGTGGTCGAGGTGCTCGGGGTCGATGTTCGTGATCACCGCGATCACCGGGGCCAGGCGCAGGAAGGAGCCGTCGCTCTCGTCCGCCTCGGCGACCAGCAGGTCGCCCCGCCCGAGGCGCGCACCCGTGGGATCGGCGCCCGGCACCAGCACGCGCCCGCCGATCACCGCGGTGGGGTCCAGGCCGGCGGCGTCGAGCACGTGCGCGACGAGGGAGGTCGTGGTGGTCTTGCCGTGCGTCCCGGCCACGGCGATCCCGTCCTTCAGGCGCATCAGCTCGGCGAGCATCTCCGCGCGCGGGATCACGGGGATCTTGCGCCGCGCCGCGGCGGCGAGCTCGGGGTTGTCGCGGCGGACCGCGGAGGAATGCACGAGCACGTCGGCTTCGCCCACGTGGCGCGCGTCGTGGCCGATCGCGATGGGTACGCCGAGCGCGCGCAGGCGCGCCACGCTGGCGCCCTCGCGCAGGTCCGAGCCCGTCACGCGGTAGCCCTGGTTGTGCAGCAGCTCGGCGATCCCGCACATGCCGATCCCGCCGATGCCCACGAAGTGGATGGCGCGGATCTTGCGGAACACGCCTCAGCCCCTCCGCCGGTTGCGCGCGAGCTCCCGACACTCCTGCGCGACGCGGGCCGCGGCGTCGGGCCGCGCCAGCGACGCGGCGCGGCGCCCCATCTCGGCGAGGCCATCGGGGTCTTTGATGAGCCCCGAGATCGCGTCGGCGAGCTGCTTGCCCGAGAGCCCGCGCGGATCCAGGCGCTGCGCCGCGCCCGCGGCCGCGAGCGCCTTCGCATTCTCGTTCTGGTGGTCGTCCGCGGCGCTGGCCAGGGGCACGAGGATCGCGGGGAGGCCCGCCAGGGCGAGCTCGGCCACGGTGAGGGCGCCCGCCCGACACACGGCGAGGTCGGCCCAGCGGTAGCGCGCGGGCATGTCCGGCTCGAAGGCCACGACCCGAGCCGCGACTCCCGCCGTCGCGTAGGCTTCCGCGACGGCCTCGCGCTCCGCCGCGCCCGTCTGGTGGAACACCTCGAGCGCGAGGCCCGCGAGGTGCGGCAGCGCGTCCTGGAGCGCGGAGTTGAGCTGGCGCGCCCCCTGGCTGCCCCCGAAGACGAGCAGGCGGAAGGGCGGGGCCGGGCGGCGGCGCGGCGCGTTCGTCTCGAACGACGCCCGGAGCGCGCGGCGCAGCGGCACGCCGAAGGCGCGCACGCGCTCGGGCGGCACGGCGAGGCGGGCGCCCGCGGCCTCGAGGCCCACGAAGACGCGCCGCGCGATCCGCGCGGCCAGCCGGTTCACGCGCCCCGGGATCGCGTTCGGCTCGAGGATCGCGAGCGGCGTGCGCGAGAGCGCCGCGGCCAGCACCGCGGGCGCGGCGGCGTAGCCGCCCACGGAGATCACCACGTCCGGGCGGAAGCGACGCAGCACGCGGAGCGCGCCGGCCGTGGTGCGCAGGAGGCCCGCTGCGGCGCCGAGCCGGTGCGCCAGCGATTTCCCCACGAACTGCTGCGAGGGGAGCGTCAGCAGGGCGAAGCCCGCGGCGGGCACGAGCTCCGTCTCGAGCCCGCGCTGCGAGCCCAGGATCAGCACCTCGTCTCCGCCCGCGCCGAGCTCCTCCGCGAGGGCGAGGGCCGGCGTCACGTGCCCGCCGGTGCCGCCGCCCGCCACGAGGAAGCGCGCGCTCATCGCGTGCAGCTCCGGCGCCGCTCGGCCCGGGCGATCTTCGGCGCCGGGGTGCGCCCTTCGCGGCGCCCGATCCCGAGCAGGATCCCCACCGCGAGGAACGAGACCACGAGCGAGGTGCGCCCGTACGAGAGGAAGGGCAGGGTGAGCCCCTTGGTGGGGACGACTCCCATCACCACCGCGGTGTTGAGCAGCGCGGGCACGGTCACGAGCGCGGTCATGCCGACGGCGAGGAGCATGGCGAACGGATCGCGCGCGCGCAGCGCGATGCGCAGGCCCGCCACCGCCAGCACCGCGAACGCGCCGAGCACGAGGCACACGCCCACGAGCCCCATCTCCTCCGCCACCACCGAGAGGATGAAGTCGGTGTGCGCCTCGGGCAGGTAGAAGAGCTTCTGGCGCCCATCGCCGAGGTTGCGCCCCAGGAAGCCGCCGCTCCCGAACGCCACGAACGACTGCACGAGCTGGAAGCCCTCGTTGCTCGCGGTGGCCCAGGGATCGAGGAAGCCGGTGATCCGCCGCCGGGCGTAGTCGTTCACGAGGACGTAGAGCAGGACCCCGGCGGCGCCCACGGCGCCCGGCACCGCGAACAGGCGCAGCGGCGCACCGGCCACGAAGACGAGGAGGCCCGCGAGGGCCACGAGCACCACCGCGCTCCCGAGATCCGGCTGGAGCAGGAAGAAGACCGTGGGCACGCCGACGAGGGCCGCGCAGGGCACGAGCCGGCGCGGCGAGAGGCGCCCCTGCTCGCGCGCCTGCGCGAGCTGCGCCGCCACCGCCACGAGGGTCGCCCATTTCGCCAGCTCGCCGGGCTGGAAGGCGACGCCGACGCCCGGGACCGTGAGCCAGCGCCGGGCGCCGTTCACGTCGTCGCCGGCGAGCGCGGTCGCGACGAGCAGGCCGACCGCGAAGGTCCAGCCCGGCCAGGCCAAGCGGCGCCAGGCGGCGGTCGGCACCGTCAGGGCTCCCGCCGCCGCGACGAGGGCCACGGCGACCGCGCCGAGCTGGCGCAGGAAGTGGGGCGGGATCCGCTCGCCGAGCGCGAGGGGCGCGGTGGTGCTGTAGAGCATGACGATGCCCACCGCGACGAGGAACGCGGTGGAGGTCACCACGCCGCCGTCGAGCAGGCCGAGCGCGCGGGTCAGACGCTGCATCGCGGCTCCCCGGTGCGCGCCAGGGCCGCCACCGCGGCGCGGAAGCGCTCGCCGCGCTCCTCCGCGTTCCGGAACTGGTCGAGGCTCGAGCAGGCCGGGGCGAGGAGCACGACGTCGCCGGGCGCGGCGAGGCTGGCGGCGCGCTCCACTGCGGCCTCGAGGTCCGCCACGCGCTCGACGTGCGTCCGCCCGCGCAGCAGCTCGGCAAGCGCGGGCGCCGCCTCGCCGATCAAGAAGGCGGCGCGCACCTTCGACGCCGCCTCCGCGAGGGGGCGCAGGTCGGCGCCCTTGGCGCGGCCCCCCGCGATCCAGAGGATTGAAGCGCCGAAGCTCTCGAGCGCGCGCAGCGCGGCGCCCACGTTGGTCGCCTTCGAGTCGTCGACCCAGGTGACCCCCCCCACCCGCCCCACGATCTCGGCGCGGTGGGGCAGCGCGCGGAAGTCCGTGAGCGCGCGCGCCGCGCGCGTGGGGTCGGCGCCCGCGCCGGCGGCGGCCAGCAGGGCTGCGGCCGCGTTCTCCCGGTTGTGCCGCCCCGCGAGGCCGAAGCGCTCCACCGGGATCCGCCGTACACCGTCTGGTGTCGAGAGCACGAGGCACTCCGCGTCCCAGCAGGCTCCGTCCGCCACGGCTCCCGCCGCCCGGAAGGTCCGGACCCGGGCCCGGGTGCGCGTGGTCATCCCGCGCGTCACCGGGTCGTCGGCGTTCAGCACGGCCAGGTCGTCGGGGGTCTGCCGCGCGACGAGGCGTGCCTTCGCCTCGACGTACGCGGCGAAGGAGCCGTGGCGGTCCAGGTGGTCCTCGGTCACGTTCAGCACCACGCCCACCCGCGGCCGGAAGCTCGACGCGCTCTCGAGCTGGAAGGACGACACCTCGAGGACGGCGACGTCCAGGGGCTCGCCCACCAGGCCGAGGGCCGGCGCGCCGACGTTCCCCGCGGCGCGCGCGCGCAGACCCGACGCGAGCAGCATCGCTTCGACCAGGCGCGTGGTGGTGGACTTGCCGTTCGTGCCGGTGACCGCCACCACGGGGACGCGCAGGTGCCGGAACGCGAGCTCCACGTCGCCCAGCGCCTCGCGCGCGCGATCCGCCCAGCGCTCCCGCGGGACGCCGGGGCTCGGCACCACGAGGTCGAACGCCGCGGGATCCGGGAAGGGTCGCCCGAGGGCGAGCTCCACGCGGCCCGCGAGGTCGGCGAGGTCGGCGAGGGCGTGCGCGGGGCGTTCGTCCGCCGCCACGACCGCGGCGCCGCGCTCGGCACAGAAGCTTGCCGCGCTCCGCCCGCTCATCCCGAGCCCGAGCACGAGCACCCTGCGTCCGGCCAGGCTCTGCATCAGCGCAGCTTCAGTGACGAGAGGGCCACGAGCGCCAGGATGATCGAGACGATCCAGAAGCGGATCACGATCTTCTGCTCGGGCCAGCCGAGCTTCTCGTAGTGATGGTGGATGGGGGTCATCAGGAAGACGCGGCGGCCGGTGAGCTTGAACGACGCCACTTGGATGATCACCGACACCGTTTCCAGCACGAAGATCCCGCCCACGAGCGCGAGCAGGATCTCCTGGCGGATCACCACCGCGATGGCGCCGAGCGCCGCGCCGAGGGCGAGAGAGCCCACGTCGCCCATGAAGAGCTGCGCGGGGTAGGTGTTGAACCACAGGAAGCCGAGCCCGCCGCCCACGAGGGCGCCGCAGAAGATCGCGAGGTTCCCCGCCCCGGGCACCGCCTTCACCGCGAGGTACTCCGCGATCACCGCGTGGCCCGCCACGTAGGCGAGGATCAGGAACGCGCCCGCGGCGATCATCACGGGGCCGATAGCGAGGCCGTCCAGGCCGTCGGTGAGGTTCACCGCGTTGCCCGCCCCGACGATGATGAAGGTCGCGAGCGGGATGTAGAGCCAGCCCAGGTGGGGGGTGAAGTCCTTGAAGAAGGGGACGGCCAGCTCCTTGTCGAAGCTCGGATCCGTGTAGATCGCCGTG
>DASRUS010000101.1:0-9728 GCA_035687825.1 Myxococcota bacterium
GCTCCTGGTGGGCGGCCTGGCCCGGCCGCTCCTGCCCGTGGCCCGCGCGGCCTCGGCTCCCGAGGACGACCCCGAGCGCTGCGACTACTGGCGCTACTGCGCCATCGACGGCTTCCTCGCGAGCTGCTGCGGCGGCACGCACACGTCGTGTCCGCCGGGCACCCAGATGGCACCCATCACCTGGCTCGGCACGTGCCGCAACCCCGCCGACGGGAAGCAGTACGTGATCTCCTACAACGACTGCTGCGGCAAGGACGTCTGCGGCCGCTGCTTCTGCCGCCGCAGCCAGGGCGACCGACCCGTCTACTACACCCACAAGGCGAACGACATCGACTGGTGCATGGGCACCACGAGCGTGATCTACAACTCCACGGTGGCGGTGGTGGTCGGAGTGGCGACGGAGTGAAGCGGATCGTCCTCGCGCTGTGCATCGGCGCGAGCGCGGCCCACGCAGAGACGCCCCGGGTGAACTACATGCTCCAGTGTCAGGGCTGTCACGGCGCCGAGGGGCGCGGAGCCCCCGGCACGGTGCCCTCCCTCGCGGGCGTGGGCCGCTTCCTCGCCGTGCCCGGTGGGCGCGAGTACCTGGTGCGCGTCCCGGGGAGCTCGCAATACGCGCTCGGCGACGCGGAGCTCGCGGAGGTGCTGAACTGGATGATCCGGGAGTTCGACCCGCGCGACTTCGCGCCCTACACCGCCGAGGAGGTGGCGCGCGTCCGGCGCCCCCCGCTCGACGACGTGGACGCCGCGCGCCGCGAGCTCGAACGGCGCATCGGCGAGCGCTGACGCGCCGCGAGGGCGAGGAGCCCGAGCGCGACCAGACCCGCCGCCCCCGGCTCCGGCACGTTCACGAAGCTCTCGCTGCCCCCGCTGGCGAAGCCCTGGACGTGGATCCCGATGCGCAGGCTCCCGTCGCCGAGGCCGGCGAGCACGTCCGCGAAGCTCTTGCCCGGTCGGAGCGAGAAGAGGATCCCGAGGGACTCTCCGGGGTTCACACCGCTCGACTGCGTCGGAGCGTGCGTGCGCGACTTCCGGACGTCGGGCGGTGAAGATTCCGGGAAGCAGGGGGCTCCGCGCGGCGGGACGCGGGGTTGAAGGGGCCTACTGCGAGCGGTCCTCCGGGGTCCGGACCGGGCGCATGAGCCCCTCCTGCGCCACCGAGGCCACGAGCACCCCGGCGCGGGTGAAGATCTGACCCCGGGCGAAGCCCCGCGCGCCCGCGGCGATCGGGCTCTCCTGGGCGTACAGGAGCCACTCGTCCATGCGCAGCGGCCGGTGGAACCACACGGCGTGGTCGAGGCTCGCCATCATCATGGGCCCGAGGGTCCCCAGGCGTCCGTGGGGGCGGATGATGTTGTCGAGGAGCGAGATGTCGCTCGCGTAGGTGAGGAGCGCCTGGTGCAGCAACGGATCGTCCGGGAGCCCGTGCGCGACGCGCAGCCACACGCGGCCCGGCTCGGCCGTCGGATCGCCGCCGAGGTAGGTCGGAAGGTCCACGTGGCGCAGGTCGATGGGCCGCGGCCGCGGCGCGAAGACGCGCGCCTCCTCGGGGATCCGCGACCACATCTGCTCCACCCGCTCCTGCCAGGTGGGGACGCTCTCCGGGGGCGGCACCTCGGGCATCGCCATCTGGTGCTCGTAGCTCGGCTCGGGCGCGTGGAAGGAAGCCGACATGTTGAAGATGGCCTTGCCGTGCTGGATCGCGACCACGCGGCGCGTGGTGAAGGAGTGGCCGTCGCGGATGCGGTCCACGCTGTAGAGGACGGGGATCGAGGGATCGCCCGGCCGCAGGAAGTAACCGTGCAGCGAGTGGGCGGGACGCGCCTCCAGCGTGCGCCCGGCGGCCACGAGCGCCTGCGCCGCCACCTGGCCGCCGAAGAGCCGACCGCGTCGCTCGGACTCGTTGTGGCCGCGGAAGATGTTGAGCTCGATCTCCTCGAGGTCGAGGAGGTCGAGGAGCTCGTCGAGGGGCTCGCTCACGGAGCAGGGGGTAGCACGCCGTCCGCGGGTGGGCACGGTTCGAGGCGCGGTGCGAGCGCCGGATCGGGCGGCCAGAACGCGAGGAGCGCCCCGCCGCGCAGCGTGCCCGTCGCGTCCCGCGAGACGAAGGTCGGCTGCGTCGGGCGGAGCGCCGCGAGCCCCGCGCAGTAGTCGCGGTTCGCCGTGAAGCTCCCCTCGATCACGAGATCGCCGCGCGCGCCGAGGAGCGAGAGGCAGCGGTCCGTCTCCCGCACGCAGCGCCGCGTCGCCGCGCGGCGGTCCGAGGCCGTCGCGAACCAGCGGCCGCCCATGAAGCGGCTGCACGGGACGGGAGCGCCGAAGGCGTCCACGTTCGCGAGCGTGTCGAGGTCCGGGCGCAGGCGCGCGAGGTCGCCGCCGCGCGCCATGCACACCACCCAGGTTCCCGTCGAGACCACCGCGAACGGATCCTCGCGGAACGCCCGGTGCGCGAGGTACGACGCGTTGCTGTCGTGGATTCCCGCAACCACCGCGATCCCGTCGAACGCACCGATGCGCGTCCACGCGCTCGCCCGCTCCGGGAGGAGCGCGTCCCAGCCCCGCGCGCGCGCCAGGCGCGAGAACGAGCCGTGCTCCGGCTCCCACAGGTCCGTGTGGCAGCCGAGCGACGTCCACTCCGAGACCTTCGTCCCCGAGAGCCGGAACGCCCAGTACTGGGGATAGGGGAGCAGCTGGGTCACGCGCGCGAACTCCGCGGGGAACGCGCGCTCCAGCCAGAAGAGCTGGCGCCCGAGGTTCAGCCCCGCGGCGAGGCGCGGCGAGAAGGTGCGCGAGAAGTCGCGGGCGGCGGGCTCGTAGTCGGCGTCGAAGGCGCCGACGCCCTGGAACTCGTAGTCGAGCACGGGGAGCGCGAGGGAATCGCCCGCGAGGAGCGCCGCGGCGGCGCCGTGCGCCACGGGGACGATCGCCTCGATGGCGTAGTCGCGCGCGAGGCTGCGCAGTCCCGCCACCGCCCAGGCGAAGATCCCGTCCACGTCGAAGTGCGGGTAGGGCGGCCCGGCGCGCACCGCGTTCGGGGTGGTGAGCGTGCGTAGGGCGACGCCCGCGCGGTCCACCGCGCAGAGCTTCAGGTTCGTCTTCCCCACGTCGAGGACGACCGCGCAGGGCTCCACCCCGGCTACAATACCCGACGTGCTGCCCGATCTCTGGGACGACGCGGCCGCCTCGCGCCTCGACGAGCTGGGTCTCCTCGTGCAGCGCTCGAAGCTCCTGGGCGCGGACCTCCGCATCACGAACTGGGGCGGCGGCAACACGTCGGCCAAGCTCGAGATCCCCGATCCCGTGACGGGCGAGCCCGCGACCGTGCTCTTCGTGAAGGGCTCGGGGGGCGACCTCGGCTCCATCGAGCGCGGGGGCTTCGCGACGCTCGATCTCGCGAGGCTCTTGCGCCTCGAGGCCCGCTACCGCGGGCTCGCGCACGAGGACGAGATGGTCGAGCTCCTCGCGCACTGCGCGTTCGGGGCGAGCCCGCGCCCCGCGAGCATCGACACGCCGCTCCACGCCTTCCTGCCGCACCGCCACGTGGACCACGTGCACCCCGACGCCGTGATCGCGCTCGCCACGGCGCGGCGCAGCCGGGAGCTCGTGGCGGAGGTCTTCGCCGGCGAGGTGGGCTGGCTCCCCTGGCAGCGGCCCGGCTTCGACCTGGCGCTGCGCCTGCGCGACCTCGTGAAGTCGAGCCCCGAGCTCGTGGGCGTCGTGCTCGCGGGCCACGGGCTCTTCACGTGGGGGCCGGGCTCGCGCGAGTGCTACCGCACGACGCTGCGCGTGATCCGCCGCGCGCAGGAGTGGCTCGAGACGAAGCTCGCGGGTCGCCCGGCGTTCGGCGGCGCCGCCCGTGCGCCCGCGCCCGACCGCGCCGAGCGGCTGCTGCGCCTGCTCCCGAGGCTACGGGGGCTCGTGTCGCAGCCGGAGCGCAAGGTCGCGCACGTGGACGACTCGCCGGAGGTCCTCGAGTTCGCCTGCGCCCGCGGCCTGCGCGAGCTCGCCGGAAGGGGCACCTCGTGTCCGGATCATTTCCTGCGCACCAAGATCTGGCCGCTCGTCGTGGCTGCGGACGAGGACCTCGAGGCGGCGCTCGCCCGCTACCGCGCGGACTACGCCGCCTACTACGAGCGCTGCCGCCGCGCCTCGAGCCCGCCGCTCCGCGATCCGAGCCCCGTCGTGTGCGTGATCCCGGGCGCGGGCCTGGTGGCCTTCGGCCGCGACAAGCCGGGGGCGCGGGTCGCGGCGGAGTTCTTCGCGAGCGCGATCCGCGTGATGCGGGGCGCCTCGGGCGTGGACGAGTACAAGGGGATCCCGGAGCAGGAGGCCTTCGACGTCGAGTACTGGGCGCTCGAGGAGGCGAAGCTGCGCCGCGCCGCGCCGCCGAAGCCCCTCGCTGGGAGGGTCGCGCTGGTCACGGGGGGCGGCGGAGCGATCGGCCGCGCCTGCGCCGCGCGCCTCCTGGCGGATGGCGCCTGCGCCGTGCTCGTGGACCTCGACGCCGACGCCCTCGCGAAGGCGCAGGGGGAGCTCGCGGCCCGCTTCGGCGCGGACGCGGTGCGCACCTGCAGCGCCGACGTCACCGACGAGGCCTCCGTCGCCGCCGCGTTCGCGTGCGCCGTGCGCGAGTACGGCGGCCTCGACGTGCTCGTCGCGTGCGCCGGACTGGCGGGCGCGGCGCCGGTCGAAGAGACCTCCCTCGCCCTCTGGCGCAAGGTATTCGACGTCCTCGCCACGGGCTACTTCCTCGCCGCGCGCGAGGCCTTCCGCGTGCTGAAGGCGCAGGGCCTCGGCGGCTCCATGGTCTTCGTCGCGAGCAAGAACGCGCTCGTGGCCTCGCCGGGGGCCGCGGCCTACGGCGCGGCGAAGGCGGCGGAGCTCCAGCTCGCGCGTTCGCTGGCGCTCGAAGGCGCGCCCTTCGGGATTCGCGTGAACAGCGTGAACCCGGACGCCGTGCTGCGCGGCTCCCGGATCTGGTCGAGCGGCTGGCGCGAGGAGCGCGCGCGCGCCCACGGGATCGCGCCCGAGGCGCTCGAGGAGCACTACCGCGAGCGCAGCCTGCTCAAGCGCAGCGTGCTCCCCGAGGACGTCGCCGAGGCCGTCTGCTTCTTCGTCTCCGACGCGTCGTCGAAGTCCACGGGCAACGTGCTCAACGTGGACGCGGGCCACGCCGCGGCGTTCCCGCGCTAGGAGGTCCCATGCCGGAGCTTCCCATCGATCCGGGCCTCGTCGAGGAGGACCACGCGCGGCGGGGCGGCAACCTGGAGCGGGATTTCGCCTCGCTCGGCGAGCGGTTGGCGCGGCGCGGCGTCGCGATCGACGCGATCGCCGCGCGCGTGGCGCGCTTCGGCGTCGCGATCCCCACCTGGGGCGTGGGGACGGGGGGCACCCGCTTCGCGCGCTTCCCGATGCCCGGCGAGCCCCGCGACGTCTTCGAGAAGCTCGAGGACTGCGCGGTGGTCCAGCAGCTCGGCCGCGCCACGCCCACGGTCTCGCCGCACTTCCCCTGGGACCGCGTGGACGACCCGCGCGAGCTGCGCCGCGCCGCCGAGGCCTGGGGCCTCGGCTTCGACGCCGTGAACTCGAACACCTTCCAGGATCCCGCCTACAAGTTCGGGAGCCTCACGCACACCGAGAAGGCCGTGCGCGAGCAGGCGATCGCGCACAACGTCGAGTGCATCGAGATCGGGAGGCAGCTCGGCTCCCGGGCGCTCACGGTCTGGATCGCCGACGGCGCGAACTTCCCGGGGCAGCAGCACTTCGCCCGCGCCCTGGAGCGCTACCTCGAGAGCCTGCGCGAGATCGTGCGGGCCTTGCCCGGGGACTGGCGCGTCTTCCTCGAGCACAAGCTCTACGAGCCCGCGCTCTACTCGACGGTGGTCTGCGACTGGGGCACGAGCTACGCCTGCGCCCAGGCGCTCGGCCCCCAGGCGCTCTGCCTGGTGGACCTCGGCCACCACGCCCCCACGACGAACATCGAGGCGATCGTGGCGCGCCTCGTCCAGTTCGGGAAGCTCGCGGGCTTCCACTTCAACGACAGCAAGTACGGCGACGACGACCTCGACGCGGGCTCCATCGACCCCTTCCGGATCTTCCTCGTCTTCCACGAGCTCGTGGACGCCGAGCGGCGCGCCGTGCCGGGCTTCGCCCCCGCCTACATGATCGACCAGTCGCACAACGTGACCGATCCCATCGAGAGTCTGCTCGCGAGCGCGCAGTCGCTCCAGCGCGCTTACGCCCAGGCGCTCCTCGTGGACCACGACGCCCTCGACGCCCACCAGGACGCGAACGACGCGCTGCTGGCGCACCGCACGCTGAAGGAGGCCTTCGAGACGGACGTGGGACCGATCCTCGCCATGGCGCGACGGCGCGCGGGCGGCGCGATCGATCCGATCGCCGTCTACCGCGCCTCGGGCTGGCGCGCCCGCAAGGCGACCGAGCGGCCGCAGCAGCTCGGGGTCCAGGCGGGGATCGTGTAGGGCGCTAGCGCGGGGGCGGCTCCTCGCGGGCGCTCGGGGATCTCAACGCGAGGGCTCGTTTCGGCGTATAGTGGAGCGAGGAGAGACGACATGCTGAATCGCCGGGACTTCCTGCGCCTCTCGAGTGCTCTCGCAGCCTCCTCCTTCACGCTCACCTCGCCCTGGCAGCGCGCGCTCTCCCAGACGGTGGCCGGGCCGGGTCCGTACGGACCCCTCGGGCCGCCCGACGAGAACGGAATCCAGCTGCCGCGCGGCTTCCGCTCCAGCGTCGTCGCGGTGTCGAGGGAGCCCGTGCCTGGCACGGACTTCCCCTGGCACGTGTTTCCCGACGGCGGGGCGACCTTCCCGACGGACGACCAGGGCTGGATCTACGTCTCGAACTGCGAGTTCGTCGTCGGGGGCGGTGCGAGCGCGATCCGCTTCGACCCCGCGGGCCGGATCGTGGACGCCTACTCGATCTGCTCGGGCACCGGTCTGAACTGCGCGGGCGGGAAGACGCCGTGGGGCACCTGGCTCTCGTGCGAGGAGTTTCCCGCCGGCTCCGTCTTCGAGTGCGATCCCCTGGGCCGGGTGCCGGCCGAGCGGCGGCTCCCCCTCGGAACCTTCCAGCACGAGGCGGCCGCCGTGGATCCCGCGACGGGGATCGTCTACCTCACGGAGGACGTCCCCAACGGTCGCTTCTATCGGTGCGTTCCCGACGCCTGGGGCGACCTGACGTCGGGCCGGCTGCAGGTGGCGCAGGTGGGTGCGCAGGGCGACGTCGTCTGGCACGACGTGCCGGTGCCGAACCCCCGGATTCCCGGCGGCACGCCGACGCGCGCCCAGGTTCCCGCGAGCACGGCCTTCAACGGGGGCGAGGGGATCGCACAGAGCCGCGGCCACGTCTACTTCACGACGAAGGGCGACGACCGCGTCTGGGACTACGTGCCCAGGCGCGAGAAGATCGGCGTCCTCTACGACGGGGTCGCGACCCCGGAGCTCCCCCTCTCCGGCGTGGACAACATCACCGCCTCGCGCAACGGGGATCTCCTCGTGGCCGAGGACGGCGACGACATGGAGCTCGTCCTCATCACCCCGGAGCTCGAGGTGACGCCGCTCCTGCGCGTGATCGGCCAGGACCACTCCGAGCTCGCCGGGCCGGCTTTCGATCCCGGCGGCCGGCGCCTGTACGTGAGCTCGCAGCGCGGAGGGCCGGACGGCTTCGGCATCACCTACGAGATCCGGGGGCCGTTCGCGAAGAGCGCGGGGCGCTAAGCTTTCGACCGCTTCACCACGCGTCGATCCCGCTCGCCTGGATCGCGAGCTCGTCGTGGGAGACCAGGACGCGGGCCCCGTGCGTCTGCGCCAGCTCGTGCAGCCAGCCGCGCAGGCGCTGGAGCCGGTCCCGCGACTCGGGCACGACCAGGAGGCTGTAGAGCCGAGGCTTGGGGAGGTCGAAGCGCACGCCGTCGAGGTGGTTCACGACGTCGCCGGTGAAGATCCAGGTGCGCACCTCGCGACCGTCTCGCACGTGCGCCACGAACATCTGGCTCCCCGGCGTGTGGCCGCCCGCGGCGACCACCGCGAGCCCCGGGAAGCCGGGCACCGCCATCAGCGCCGCGCCTTCGAGGAGCTCGGGCTCGAGGCAGCCCGCGGCCTCGAGCTGGGCGCGGCCGGGGCGCGTGGTGTGGTTCACGCGCTCCGCCTGGAGGCGGGTCTGGAACAGACGCAGCGGCGCGCTCCGCGCCTGGCAGAGCTCGGCGACGCCCGAGGTGTGGTCGGTGTGGAGGTGCGTGAAGGCGAGGCCGCGCACGCGGTCCACGGCGTCGCCGAGGCGCTGCGCCGTGGAGGCGTGGAAGGCGATCGGCTCGCCGCCTCCCATCCACTCGAGGTTGCGGCCGAAGGCGGCCGCGGACTCCGCGTCCATGCCGAGGTCGATGAGGAAGATCCGGCCGTCCGACCACTCGAGCACGAAGGCGGAATGGCTCATCACGTAGCGGGCCGCGGGGTCCGGGTCGAGGTCGGGGTCCAGCACGGCCCTGCGCGGCAGCGCCTGGCTCGCGGTGTCGATCCAGCGCAGGCGCACCGGGAGGTCGCTCTCCCCGTCGGCGCGGGTCACGGCCGCGGCGGACGGCAGCGGGGGGTCGATCGCGCCGATCTCGCGGTGCGCGCTCACGAGGACGACGCCCATCACTGCGAGCGCGACGACGAACAGGGCGGCGAGGACGAGAAGCCACCGGCGCAAGGGTCCCTCTCCCGCTCAGACGAGCTCGATCGTCGCGATCTCCCTCGGGCAGTTGAAGCGCAGCGCCGGACCCGCGAAGCCCGCGCCCCGGTTCACGTACAGCACCGAGCCGTTCTCGCGGTACACGCCGCGCACGAAGCGGGTGACGAACCGCGCCGGGTTCAGGCGGCCGCGAGGCGTCGGCAGCGCGATCTGGCCGCCGTGCGTGTGCCCCGCGAGGACCAGGGGAAAGCCGAGGCGCGCCGCCTGCGGGAAGGCCTCGGGCCGGTGCACGAGGAGCACGGTGGGTCCGTCCGACGGGTGCGCGCCGCCGAGCACGGCGAGCGCGGGGAGCTCGAGGGCGCGCGCCGTCCAGTCGCGACCCGGGTCCTCCACGCCGGCGAGGTAGAGCGGCGCGGCGACCGGGAGCCGGACGCGCTCGTCGCGCAGCAGGCGCAGTCCTGGCGCCTGCTCGCCGAGGGCGCTCACGACGAGCTCGGTCCCCGTGTAGACGTCGTGGTTGCCGAGCACGACGTACACCCCGTGGCGCCCGCGCAGCTCGCCCAGGCGCCGGGCGCCGTCTTCGACGAAGCGCGGGTCGAAGTCGAAGAGGTCGCCGGTCAGGACCACGAGGTCCGGGTCGAGCTCGTTCACGGCCGCGACGATCCGGGAGAGCGGCTCGCCTGCGAGCACGTTGCCGATGTGCAGGTCGGAGATCTGCACGATGCGAAGGCCGCGCAGGTCGGCGTGCAGCCCGGGGAGCTCCACGCGAACGTGCGTGCGATCGAGCCGCGCGCGGCCGAGCGTGAAGCCCCAGGCGAGCATCCAGACCAGGACCGCGACGACCGCGCCGCTCGCCACGCGGAAGATCGCGAAGAGGGTCTCGCCGCTCGCGCCCGCGAGGCGACCGAGCCCGGCGAGGGGCAGGAACCCGAGCCAGGCCAGGCTGATGGCGAAACCCAGGAGGAGCGTCGCCAAGCCGGCGGACAGGTACCCGCTCGCCAGCCGGCGCGGCCAGCCCCCGGCGCGCCGCGCACGGCGCA
>DASRUS010000102.1:0-9168 GCA_035687825.1 Myxococcota bacterium
GCCCGCCGATTCACGTCGGTGTCACTTTCGCGCCGCTCGTGGCACGTTGCCCTGCGGTGGCGGAGCGGCGGTCTGCGCTGACTTCGCGCCGACCCCCTCGGCACCCGGCGCTCGACCGGTGGGGCCCCGCTCAGAACTCCAGGCGCAGCCGGCGGCGGCCTTCGGCGTCCGAGAGGGCGGTGGCCGCGGACTCGGTGGGCTCGGTGCCCTCCACGAAGGGCTGGAAGTACGCGTCGCTCGAGCTCGGGTCGGCGAGCAGTCCGGTGGTCCGATCCACGCGCACGAGCACGATGCCGTCGGGCATCGGGAAGTCCCGCGGCGGGAGACCTTCGTGGGCCGCGCGCATGACGTCGATCCAGATGGGAAGCGCCGCGCGGCCGCCCGTCTCGCCCTTGCCCAGCACGTGCTTCGAGTCGTAGCCCACCCACACGCCCGCGGCGACGTCGGGCGAGAAGCCGACGAACCAGGCGTCCGCCTGGTCGTTCGTCGTGCCGGTCTTGCCCGCGAGGGGACGGCCGAGCTCTCGCGCGCGCCGGCCCGTGCCCTCGGGATGCTCGATCACGGAGCGCAGCAGGTCGAGCGCCAGGTACGCCTGGGCGGGCTCCAGCGCGCGGCCGTTCGCCGGATTGGGCTCGGGTGCGTCCCCGCCGTCCTGGCCGTCGGCCTCCCTCTCGAGGGGCAGGTTTTCGAGGAGCACGCGCCCCTCGTGGTCCTCCACGCGGCGGATCGCCAGGGGCACGAGGAGCTTCCCACCCGTCGCGAAGGTGGCGTAGGCCCGGGTCAGCTCGTAGAGCGAGACCGGATTCGTGCCGAGACCGAGGGAGAGGTTGCGTTCGAGGGGCGAGCGGATGCCGGCGCGCTGGGCGGTGGCGATCACCGAGTCCACACCCACCTGCGTGAGGAGATGGATGGTCGCGTTGTTCACCGAGCGCGCCAGGGCGTCGCGCAGCGTGAGCGGTCCGAGGAAGCGGCGCCCGTAGTTCTCCGGGCGCCAGGTGAGGCCCGACGCCGAGTCGGTGTAGACCACCGGGCGGTCGTGGACGATGCTGACGGGCGTCATGCCCTTCGCGAGGGCGGCCGCGTAGATGAAGGGCTTGAAGGCCGAGCCCGGCTGGCGCCGCGCCTGGAGCGCGCGGTCGAACTCGCTGCGCTCGAAGTCGTAGCCTCCCACGAGCGCGAGCACGTCGCCGCTCGCCACGTCGAAGGCGAGGACCGCACCCTCCACCGCGGGCTCCTGCTGGAGCGTCACGCGGAGCTCGGCGGCCTGCTCCGGCTCGTCCTTCCGCTCCGGCGCGCGCGCGAAGCGCGCCACGTCGCCCACGTGCAGGACGGCGTCGATGGACTTCTGCTCGTAGGGCAGCCGCGCGGGATCGGGCTCGCGCGCCCAGGCCACGTCGGGGAGTCGCACGCTCGCCTCGACGCCGGGCGCGAAGCTCACGCGGGCGGTCTGGCGCGCGCGGTCCACGCGCACCACGACACCCGCCAGGGGCTCGCCCGCGGCCAACCGACCGGCCGCGTCGCCGTTGCCCGCCGCGAGCGTCGCGATCTCGGCTTCGAGCGCCTTCGCCTCCACGCGCCGCAGGGGACCCCGCCAGCCCTGGCGATGGTCGAGGGCCTCGAGGCCGCCGCGCAGCGCGCGCACCGCGGCACGCTGGAGGTCGAGGTCCAGCGTGGTGTGGACGGCGAGCCCGCCGCGCAGGACCGCCTCGCCGCCCAGGCGCTCGAAGAGCGCGCGGCGGACCTCTTCGACGAGGTAGCCCGCCGCGGCGAAGTCCTCGCTGCGGGACGGCGTCGCGAGCGCGGGCCGCTCGGCGAGCGCCGCTTCGAAGCCCGCCTGATCCACGAAGCCCGCCGCGAGCATGCGCCCGAGCACGTAGCGGCGCCGCTCCTCCGCGCCCTCGGGGTTCGTGAAGGGGGAGTTCTTGGAAGGCGCCTTCGGAAGCCCCGCGAGGAGCGCGGCCTGGGAGAGGCCGAGCGTGCGCACGTCGGCGCCGAAGTAGGTGCGCGCGGCCTCGGTCACGCCGTACGCGCCGGAGCCGAGGTAGATCTCGTTCAGGTAGAGGTAGAGGATCTCTTCCTTCGTGAAGCGCTGCTCGATGCGCCGCGCGAGGATCATCTCCTTGAGCTTGCGGCGGAAGCGCCGCTCCGGTGTGAGCAGCAGGTTCTTCGCGGTCTGCATCGTGATCGTGCTCGCGCCCTGCTTCTTCTCGCCCGAGACGACGTCCACCCACGCGGCGCGCAGGATCGCGAGGTAGTCGAGCCCCTGGTGCTCGAAGAAGGTGTCGTCCTCGCTCGCCACGAAGGCGAGCACCAGGTGCTTCGGGAGCTCGGAGACCTTCACCAGGCGCCGGCGCTGCTCGAAGAACTCCCCGATCTCGCGGCCGTCGCGGTCGAAGACCACGCTGGTCTGCGCGGGGGAGTAGTCGGCGAGGCTGCGGTAGTCGGGCAGGTCGCGGAGCAGCGTCAGGTAGACGGCGCCCACGCCCGTCGCGGCCGCCAGGGCCACGAGGAGAGCCAGGGCGGCCCCGATCCGTCCCGCCGCCGACCGCAAGAGCGTCATGCAACTCCCCGGATGCTCGACGAAGCTAGCCAAAGCAAAGCTTCCTGCGCTAACGCTTCGGCGAACCCCGGAGCGGACTGAACCGTGCCCGCCAAGCGCAGCCTCGGCCTGGTCTTCGTGATGGACCCGATCGAAGTGATCGACGTCACGAAAGACACCACCTTCGCCCTGATGCTGGAGGCGCAGGGCCGCGGCCATCGCGTGCTCTACGCGAATCCGGGCGATCTCTCGGTGGACGACGGCCGGGCGCTGGCGCGCCTGCGGCCCGTCACGCTGCGGCGCGAGCAGGGGCGTCACGCGGAGCTCGGCCCGCCCCAGAGCGTCGCTCTCGACGACGCCGCGGACGTGGTCTTCCAGCGCAAGGATCCGCCGGTGGACGCGGAGTACGTGACGTCCACCCAGATCCTCGGCCTGTGCCGACGCGCCGTGGTGTTGAACCGGCCCGAGGCGATCCTCGCCTTCAACGAGAAGCTCTTCGCGCTCCACTTCGCGGACCTGATGGCCGAGACGCGCGTCACGCGCCGCATCGCCGAGCTGGTGGACTTCTTCGCGAAGGTGGGCGGCGACATGATCGTGAAGCCCCTCGACGGCAAGGGCGGCGAGGGGATCTTCCACCTGAAGGGCAACGACCGGAACCTCTTCTCCATCCTCGAGCAGGCGACGCGCTTCGAGACGCGCTGGACCATGGCCCAGCGCTACCTGCCCGAGGTGCGCCAGGGCGACAAGCGCATCCTGCTCCTCGACGGCGAGCCCCTCGGCGCGGTGCTGCGCGTGCCGCGGGAGGGCGAGACGCGCGCGAACCTGCACGTGGGCGGGACGGCGCTGCGCGCCACGCTCGACGCCGACGACCGCCGCATCGTCGGGCGCCTGGCCCCGGTCCTGCGCCGCGAGGGGCTCTTCTTCGTCGGGATCGACGTGATCGGGGGCCGCCTCACCGAGGTGAACGTGACGAGCCCGACGGGCCTCCAGGAGATCGACGCCCTCGAGGGCTCGCGCCTCGAGGCCCGGGTCCTCGATGCGGTGGAAGGGCGTGTCCGACGGAGCTGAGGGCCCCGGCTGGACCCGCTGCTCGCAGCTCCGGCCTCTAACCCCTCGGAAAACCGTTGACAGACCGACGGAGGCAGGGGATCATCCCGCGCGGCCCGTCGCCTTTCCCCCTCCTGTCGGGCTGGTCCTCCGCGGAACGTCGCTCGCTCCCCGTGCGGGCGGGTTCCAATGCCATCAAAGGAGAGAGCCTCATGGCCACGAAGATCGCGAAGACGGGAATCCGTCGGGAGAAGGGATTCCTCTACTACCTCGACAAGAGGGGCAACGTGAGCCGCGCGCCCATGGCGCGCGGCGGCGGGAAGCCCGGCCGCGGCAAGCCGACCATGATCGCCAAGGTCGGCGTGAAGCGGGAAGACGGCTGGCTGTACTTCATCGATCGGGACGGCGACATCGCCCGCACGCGGATGGCGCGGCCCGGCTCGCGGCGCCGCACCGCGCGCACGGCACGGCGGCGCACCGTTCGCCGGCGCCCGGCGGCGGCCCGGCGCGGGACGGCGCGCCGCACCACGGCGCGTCGGCGCGTCGCACGGCGCGCTCCGCGCCGCACGGCGCGCGCCCGGGGGCGACGCCGCTAGCCGGCGGACCCTGGCGCCCGGGAGAGGGTCCACCTCTCCCGGGCGCGGCCCCAGGCCCGCTGGTATGCTCGCGCCGGTGGGTCGATCCCGCTCGTGCGCGCCCCGGTCCTCCTTCCGCCACCACCGTGTGTCGGGGGCTTCGTCGTGACGGAGGCTCCCGAGGAGGGCGGGCGCGGCATCGCCGGCGCGCGACCCGGCGAGGGCGCAGCGCCCTACGGGATCCTGCTCGTGGACGACGAGGAGGCCATCCTCGAGTCCCTCGAGCTCACCCTCGGCCCCGACTACCGCGTCTTCACCGCCACCGACGGCGCGCGCGGGCTCGAGATCCTCGCGCGCGAGGACGTCGCCCTGGTCATCGCCGACCAGGTCATGCCGGGCATGAGCGGCGTCGAGTTCTTCGAGAAGGTGGTGGAGCTCCGGCCGCAGACCGTGCGCATGATGCTCACCGGCTACGCCGACGTGGGCTCGCTCGTGCGCGCGATCAACGAGGGCCGCATCTACCGCTACATCCAGAAGCCCTGGGAGCCCGATGACCTGCGCCTCGACGTGAAGCGCGCGCTCGAGGCGCGCGACCTCGCCACGCGCAACGTCGAGCTCGCCGCGGCCCTGGCCTCGGCCAACGAGCGGCTGCGCGCCGAGAACCTCTACCTGCGCCGCGAGGTGGAGCGCAAGTACTCCTTCGACCAGATCCTCGGCGAGAGCCCGGCCATGCAGCGCGTCTTCGACGTGATGGAGAAGGTGGCCGACACCGACGCGACGGTGCTGCTCTCCGGCGAGACCGGCACGGGCAAGGACCTCGTGGCGCGCGCGATCCACTACGCGGGCACGCGCAAGCAGCGCCGCTTCGTGGCCCAGAATTGTGCCGCGCTGCCCGACACGCTGCTCGAGAGCGAGCTCTTCGGGCACAAGCGCGGCGCCTTCACCGGCGCGCACGTGGACAAGAAGGGCCTCTTCGAGGTCGCCGACGGCGGCACGATCTTCCTCGACGAGGTGGGCGAGACCGAGCCGGGCATGCAGGTGCGCCTGCTGCGCGTGCTCCAGGACGGGGAGATCCGCCCGCTCGGCTCCTCCGAGACGCGCCGGGTGGACGTGCGCATCATCGCCGCCACGAACCGCGACCTGCGCCGCGACGTGGAGGAGGGCCGCTTCCGCGAAGACCTCTACTACCGCCTGCGCGTGGTGGAGATCGAGCTCCCGCCGCTCCGGGAGCGCCGCTCGGACCTGCCGCTCCTCGCCCACCACTTCCTCGACCGCGCGAACCAGAAGATGCGCCGCTCGCTCCAGGGCTTCACGAACGCGGCGATGGACCGTATCGCCGCCCACGAGTGGAGCGGGAACGTGCGCGAGCTCGAGAACGAGATCGAGCGGATCGCGGCGCTCGCGGGCTCCGCCGAGCGCGTGACCCTCGACATGCTCTCGGAGCACATTCGCGGCCCCGCCCCCGCCCCGGGCGCGCCCGCGCCGGCGGAGGGTCCGCGGGAGTGGAACCTCAACGTCGCGGTGGACGACCTCAAGCGGCGCCTCATCGTGGACGCGATCGAGCTCACGGGGAGCAAGACCCGCGCCGCGGAGCAGCTCGGCATCCCGCGCCAGTCGCTCCAGAAGATGATGAAGCGGCTCGGCCTGGGGGAATCGAGCGAGGAGCCTGCCTAGTCTTCCTCCCCGTAGCGCCCCCGGTACGACGACGCCTGGAGGGCGGTGTAGATCGTCGCCACCGTGTTGACGAGCGTTCCTGTCTCGCGCTGGTAGCGGTGCTCCGGGTGGTAGTGGTGAAACTCCGCGGTGGGCGGCGTGCAGATGAAGTTCGGAGGCCGGAAGGGGCCCGACGGATGGTAGGCCGGCCACGCGGCCGGGACGAAGCGGCCCTGCCCGTCCACGAAGGTGCAGCGCGGCGGCGCCTCGAGGTAGTGCGCTGCGTGGATGCGAAGGAAGTAGATGGCGCCGTCGCGGGCCTGCATCGGCACGGTGATGCCCGCGCGCCCAAGGGTTGGGGGACCGATGCGGCCGCCCCCCACCTCGCGGATGAACTCCTCGAGGTCGGCGAGGCCCGCGAGCAGCTCCTCGCTCGGCTCGTAGGGCCGCAGCTGGGGGACGCTCTGGGGGCGGAGGACGGGCCTCCAGTCGAGGAAGCGCCAGCGGAGCTGGTGAAGCTCGTTCTCGGCCATGCTCAGCCTCCCCGCAGCGCGTCGATGCGTCGCTGCGTCTCGGGCTCGCGGCAGAAGCAGTTCCTGCGCGGCGAGTACGCCTCGACCGACTCCGGTCCCGGGGCGCCCGCGAGGAGATCGAGGCGCAGCACCGGCCGCGCGTCGTCGAGGGGTTGGTCGCGCTCGGCGCGCAGACGGTCCTTCACGAGCTCGCAGGCCATCAGGAAGCCGCAGAGCGCCGAGACGAATCCGATCGTTGCAACGGGAAGCTCCGGCGCCACCGTCGCGCGCCCGCACGCCTGCGCGCCGGGAGCGGGTCCCCGAGCGAACGGCTTGGGGTAGAGGCACTCGAGGCAGGCGCCCTGGAAGCGCACGTGACGGCTGACCAGCGCTTCGGTGGCCTGGGTCCCGCCGTTGTAGATCGCCTCCGGGAGCAGCCTCACGATGGCGCGCCGCGCGGCGCCCGAATCCACGCCGACCAGGATCGTGGACGCGCGCGCGCGGCGCGGCACTCCCGGGCCGTAGCGGCCGCGGATCGCGAGCGTGCGCAGGCGCGTCGCGCGGAGCGCGCGCCGCGCCAGCTCCACCTTGGGGCACCCCACGTCCGCGGCCCCGGCCACGAGCACGCGCTCCAGGTTCGTCGGCGAGAGGCGGTCGTCGTCCACGAGCTCGAGCGTCCCCGAGACGCGGGTGAGCTGGGCGAGGGCGAAGACCGCGGCGCTGCCGAGGGCGCCGAGACCCGCGACGCCCACGTCGCCGAGGGAGAGCTCCCGGGCGAAGGGGGGGCCGGGCGCGGGCTCGTCGAAGCCGTGACGCCACAGGTCCCAGGTGCGCGTCTTCTCGAGCGGCGCGAAGGCGCCGGGCCGGCGGCCCACGGAGAGGGAGCGGAACAGGCTCCGCGCGATCTCGCTCGTGCCCCACGCCGCGGCCACGAGGGGGCCGAAGGGATTGAAGATGGGCCCGCGCGGGGCGAGCTCGGGCAGCGGCTCGGGCCCGACCCCCGCGAGCCACTCGGCGCCGTCGGCGTGCACGACCTCGCGGGCGGGCACGCGGCACGCGCCGCCGAGGGAGAGCGCGCGCTCGTAGGGTCCGCGCTTCGCGACGGGCCGCACGTCGCCGCCGCCGGGCCGGAGCGAGCGGGCGAAGTGCGCGAGCTCCTGGGCGAGGGGGCGGCCCGGGCGCAGGCCGCCCACCCGAGGCAGCACGTGCGGACCGTCGTCCACGTCGAGGTCGATGGCGCCCACGAAGTCGAAGAGCCGCGCCAGGAGATTCACCGCGCTCGCGGCGAGGAGCTGACCGCGCCGCGTCCAGCCAAGTCCGGGCGCGAGGGCGACGAGCAAGGGCTCGCCCCGCAGCGCGACCAGCCGCTCGCTCGCGGGGTCGCTCCCCAGCACCTCGGCCGCGAGCAGGCGCTGGCGGCTCGGTTCCGGCCGGCTCACGTCGCGCGCTCCCGGCGCGCGGGCACGATGCGGACGGCGTCGTCGTGCAGCAGCACGCGCCGCTCCTTCTCGTCCTCGGGGACGCGCAGCCACTTCCCGTCGACGCGCTCGTAGAAGCTCGACTGCGTCACGAACGAGGCCGGCGATCCCTGGGCGTACCACGGCACGATCCCGCTGAAGAGACCGTCCTCCGGTGTGAGGCCCACGCCCGCGTCGTCGATCGCCGAGTGCTCGCAGCCCCCGCCGCTCCAGCCACCGTCGCCGTGCGTGTGGAGCGTCATGAGCGGGGTCTCGCCGCGACGCTCCAGGGTGTCGAGGATCAGCGCGCTCTGCGCGTGCGAGGAGAGCCGCACGTAGCCGCCGTCCGCGAGCGTGAGGGGCAGCACGCAGCAGGTGACCTGGCCGGCCGGTCCGTCGGAGTCCGCGACGATCCGGCCGGCCAGGAAGCAGAGCTGCTCCTGCGCCCGGGCGCCCGCCTCGGCCAGGAACCCCCACGCGGTGCGCAGCGTGGCCTGGGGCACGTAGAGCCGGGCGAACCGGCGCGGCGCGAGGGGCGTGTGCTCGCGGCTCAGGATGGCCACGGCGACCCTCTACGCTGCCGCACGCGCGCCGCCCGCCTCGGGCCGGCGCACGAGACGGATGGCGAGCTCCTCCACGCCGAGCTCCTCGGCCAGGTCGCCGAGGCGCTCGGCGCCGTCGCCGAGCACCCGACCGCCGGCCACGAGCGCGAAGCCCCCGGCGTCCTGTACGCCGAGCTCGCGGCACGCCTCCTCGTGGATCTCGGCGATGCTCGTATCCCGGGTCGCCAGCAGGCGCACGGCGCCCGCCTCGCCCACCGTCGTGCGCACGCTCACGGTGATCCCGGCGGGCTCCGCCTCGAGCGCGGCGGCGCTCGCCGCCTCTTCGCGCGCGCGCTCCGCCGGGCTCGGCCCCTCCAGCCGAGCCGCCGCCTCCTCCGCGGCGGGCCGGGCCCGCCTCCGTTCCCTCTCGCGTTCACTCTGCATGGGTCGACCTCCCGTTTCCGCCGGATGCGAGGGGCGGAACGTCCGTCCGCGCATCGCCGACGAAGCGCCGGCGCTCGGATCCCCGCCGAGGCTCGAGCGCCGCCACCGCGCCCGCCGCCCGGGCCGGCAGGCTCACCATCCGCGCGAGGTTCTCGACCGTGAGGCTCCTCGCGAGGGACGCGAACTGCTCGTCGAGGGACGCGTGCAGATCCTCGGCGGTCACGACCGGCGGCGCGCCGTTCGCGCCGCGCCGCACGTGGCGCACGAAGGCGAGGCGCTGGGCGCGCTCGCAGGCCGCGCGCACGAGCGCCCCCGAGACGGTTGCGCTGCGCGCGATGGGGAGCCGCGAGCCGTCGCGCAGCACCGCTTCTGCCAGGGCCTCGCGCTCGCCGAAGATCG
>DASRUS010000103.1:0-3195 GCA_035687825.1 Myxococcota bacterium
GGCACGCGAATGGGCGCGCGAGGCCGAAGCCCGTCTCACGGAGGCCGAGCGAGACTCATACGCAGGTGCCCTTGGCCGGAAGTGGATGGAGCGAGCATGTCTCGCCGAAGAGCGACTCCAAGCCGCCGAGGCCCGCGAGGCTGCGCTGCGGGAGGCGCTGCGAAAGATCAGTTCGGGCGTGCATCTTGTGGATCATTTCTATGCCGGTGAGTGCGGCGGCGAGTGCGCCAGACAGCTTGCCCGCGTCGCCCTCGCCGCCGGAAGGGAGGAGGCATGAGCGCCCCAGGCGCTCCGATCTACAACGCGATGCTGCGGGAGGCTCCCGAGTGGCATGTCCCGCACTGGTATCACCTCGGCGATCGGGTGCAGTGGAACGGCATCCTACTCCGGTGCGGGATCGACCACTACGCCGGTGACGCCGCCCTCGATCCCTGGGACCCAGGCTGGGGCTGGGACGTCCGAAAGCAGTCTCGGCTCTGGCGAGTTCTCACGCCCGAGATCGTCCGGCGTGAAGTAGAAGAGGCCGCCGTATGAACGCCCCCCCCGCCCGCGGAGGCTTCTGGCAGGGCTACCGCCATCCGACATGCGGTGTCCGCCCGTATCCACCACACGCGCGACTTGCCCCCGTTGACGCCGCCCGCTGGGCCGTCGAGCGCTGGCGCGAGGCCGCCCGAGCGCGCGAGCTCGGAGCTCGGATCGCCGCCGAGGGCTGGGAGCGGAGCCTGCGAGCGGCTGTGCGCCAGGCGCACGAGCGCGGCGCGTCCGAGCCCGTGCTTGCGGCCGTGTCGATGCGCTCTCTGCGCTGGGTGCGGCGGGTGCTGAGGGCGCAGCCGTGACCCCCGAGGAGCTGCGGGCGCTCGCGGATGCGATTGATGCTGCACCAGCGGGGACTATCGTTCCCCTCGAACTCGGCTCCTCGCTCGCGCGGCTGTGCGCGGAGCAAGACGATTTGTTGCGGCGGTTCTCAGAGTGGGACGTCTTGCACCTTGTGCCTGGTAGTGGCGACGACGGCCCCTACTGGCAAGGGGAGATTGCCAAGATGCGTGCCAAGCTCGCGGAGCTGGAGGCGCGGTGAGCGCGGCCAAGGTCACCGTCAGCTGCCCGGTCGCCGGCTGCGAGTGGAGCTTCAGCGGGCACGACGTGGACGCGCGCTGGCAGCTGCAGGTGCACGAGCAGACGTTCGACCACGAGGCTCCGCGCGTCCTCGAGACGCAGGCCGAGGCAGCGCCCGACCCTGCGGAGAACGCGGGCGGCGGCAGGAGCATCGCCGCGCTGGAAGCGCGTGAGCGCGAGGCCACCCTCGCGCAGGAGATCACGGTGCGCTGCGCCGACTGCCTGTGGGAGACGGCAGGGACGGCGCTGGAAGCGCGCCGCGCCTGGGCCGCGCATCGCCGGGACGAGCACTCCGACGACTCCGGGCTCCGCTTGCTCGAGCGTATGGAGGCGGGGCCGCGCAAGCGCCGCCGGGGCGCGCCGAAGGTAGGCGGGGCGAACCAGGACCTGGAGGCGAACCTGCGCCGGACGCGGCTCGAGGGCGGCGGACGCGGGAGCCCGCGAGTCGATGGGCAGGACGGCCGGCGGGAGGCGGCGCTCGCCGCGATCCGCGCGTATGCCGCCGAGCACGGGGCTCCGCCCCGACTCCGCGATTCGGTCGCGGGCTTCTCTGCCGCGACGCTGCAGCGGATCTTCGGCTCGTTCGCGGAGGCGATCGAGCAGGCCGGGTTTCCGCGTCCCCGTCGCGGAGCGCGCCGACTCGCCGTGCCCCCCCCGGGCAAGCCTGCGAAGGGACGCTCGCAGGGACGCGAACGGCGCTCGCTAGCGCCCGAGCCCGCACCGGCGCAGGGCTCCGAGGGGACGCGGGACGGGCCACTCTCTGGATCGCTCGTCGAGCTCGCCGAGCGGGCGGAGCAGGCGCAGGAGGCGCTCGCCGTGTGTGAGGCCGAGCTCGACGGGGCGCGCGAAAGCCTACTCGCCGCGCTCGCCGCGCTCGAGGCTGAGATCGCTTCTCGGCGCGAGGAGAGCGGCGGATGAAGGCTGACCTAGCCCTTACCGTCCCCGCGGCGCTGCGCCCGTTCTACAGCCAACTACAGGCAACGGGCGAGGAGGTACGGGGCGCCGCTCGCGCCAGCGAGGGCGAGCTCCGCGAGTGTCTCGCCGAGCAGCGGCGACTGCTCGCCCAGGCCCGCGAGCTCGTGCGGGCGGCAGAGCGGGAGGTGCAGCGGCTCGAAGTGGCGCTGAACGCGCTCGAGGGCCTGTCGGGCGATGCCCCGCCTGCGCTCGGGGGTCGGCGTCTGGCCGAGCTCGCGATCGAGCTCCTGCGCGCCTCCGAGCATCCGCAGCCGCTCCACTACCAGGACTGGTACGAGCTCGTCGCCCGTGGCGGCTACGTCGTCGCGGCGAGCGATCCCCTGGCGACCTTCCTGACGGCGATCACGCGCGACGAGCGGATCGAGCGGGTGGGGGTCCGCACCGGCATGTACCAGCTGCGCGAGGCAGGGGCGTCCCAGTGAGGCAGCCCGCCTTCCCCGGGCTCGAGCCGGCGCCGGCGCTGACGGAGCGGCAGGCCTTCGCGGCGCGGGTGATTCGAGAGCGCGGGCCCATCCGCTCGGAGGACCTCGGCGCCTGGCTCTGCGAGCGGAACCTCCGCCACTCTCACCTGCAGACCTGCCCCTACGACGGGCAGAACGGGCGCGGGGTTGCCGAGGCGCTCCGACGCAAGGGACTCGTGCGCTATCGGCGCGGGCAGGGCTGGGTCGTCGAAGGGTGGGCGCCGGAGCGCGAGGCGGCCGGGCGGGCCTGGACGACGGCGGAGATCCCGTTCTGATGCTCGAGCGCGAGCTGCAGGCGGGGATCGTGCAGACGGCGAAGATCCTGGGCTATCGGGTGACGGCCTTCCGGCCGGCCTGGACGGGCAAGGGCTACCGCACGCCGCTGCAGGGCGACAAGGGCTGGCCCGACCTCGCGCTCTGTGGCCGGGGTCGCTTCCTCGTGCGCGAGCTCAAGGTCGGGCGCGGGACGCTGAGCGCCGAGCAGGCGGAGTGGATCCGCGAGCTCGAAGGGGCGGGCGTCGACGTCGGGGTCTGGACGGACAGCGATTGGCACGCGGGTCTCGTCGAGGCCGAGCTTCGGAGGGCCTCCTGAGCGCGTGTCGGGCTTCTCCGACCTCGTCTCTGCCGTCGAGACGGCCACCGGACG
>DASRUS010000104.1:0-6666 GCA_035687825.1 Myxococcota bacterium
CACCGTCACGGGGAGCTGCTCCTGGGCCTCCTCCGCGGCCCGGCGCACCTCGCGCAGCGCCAGGCGCAGGTCCTCGAGGGAGGCCTGCGCCTCGGCGTAGAGCTTGTCGTCGGTGAGGAGCTTGCCGAGCGTCCCCTCGCCGTGCTCCACGCGCGCGCTCACCACGGCGAGGCTCTCCACCGCGTCCTGCATCCGCACCGAGGTCTGCGCGAAGTTCTGGAGCAGCTCGGACACCGTCTGGCTGTTGTCCTCGCTGATGCGCGCGAGATCCGACGAGAAGCTCTCCAGGTTCAGCATCACGTTCGCGATGCGCTCGTCGTTCTCCTCCACGAGCGCGCGCACGTCGCCGCTCACCGCGCGCAGATCCTCGATGATGCCCGACAGGTTCTCCTCGCCCTCGGCGCCGCCGAGCACGAGGCGCAGCGAGCGCGTCACCTCGCGGATGTCGTCCGAGATGACGGCCATGCCGTCGAGCAGCCGGTCGAGGTCCGGCGCCTCGAGCGTGCGCACGAGCGTGTCGCCGTTGCCGGCGAGGTGCTCGGAGCTCCCCGGCACGATTTCGACGACCCGCTCGCCGAGCAGCCCGCGCGAGCGGATCGCCACCGTCGAGTCGATGGGCACCTCGGCGCGGCTCGCGTCCACGCGCAGCACGAGGCGGGCGCGCCCGGCCTCGAGCTCGACCCGCTCCACCTCGCCCACGCGCACGCCGGCGATCAGGACGGCGCTCCGCGCCTCCACGCCGGCGGCGTCGTCGAAGCGCGCGGCCAGGCGGGTGCCCGGGCTCGGCAGCCACGCGCAGCCGCCGAGGCGCAGCGTCGTCCCGAGGAAGAGCGCGAGGGACGCCAGGATCGTGATCCCCACGGCGAGCTCCGAGCGTGCGGGTCGCATGCTGGGCTCCTCACGGCGTGATGGGCCCGTGCGCGCTTCCCTCCAGGAACTGGCACACGACGGGGTCGGGGTTGGCGCGCATCTCATCGGGCGTCCCGCTCGCAATGATGCGGCCGTGGTAGAGCATGGAGATGCGGTCGGCGATCTTGAACGCGGCGTGGATGTCGTGCGTGATGCACAGCACCGTCACGCCGAGCCGCTCGCGGAGCTGCACGATCAGCTCGTTGATGGTCTCCGCCATGATGGGGTCGAGCCCCGTGGTGGGCTCGTCCACGAGCAGGAGCTGCGGCTGGTGCGCGATGGCCCGGGCGAGGGCCACGCGCTTGCGCATGCCCCCCGAGAGCTGCGCGGGGTAGAGGTGCTCGACGCTCTTCAGCCCCACCACGAGCAGGTTCTCGCGCACGAGCCGGCGGACCTCGCGCTCCGGGCGGTGCAGCACGTGGCGCAGGGCGAAGCCCACGTTCTCGTAGACGGTCATCGAGTCGAAGAGCGCGCCGAACTGGAAGAGCATGCCCAGGTTCATCATGAGCTGCGTGTGCTCGCGCGCCGAGAGCTCCGCCACCTCGCGGCCGAGGAGCTGGACCGAGCCGCGGTCGTAGCTCTCGAGGCCGAGCAGCACGCGCAGCAGCGTGGACTTGCCGCTGCCGCTGCCCCCGATCACCACGGAGAGCTCGCCGCGGCGCAGGCGGAAGTCGAGGTCCTTGAAGACCTCGTTGCCGTCCTCGAAAACCTTGGACACGCCGTCGAAGCGCGCGTACTCGTCGAGATCCGCGAGCGTGTTGGCGAGCGGTCCGCGCAGGTCGGGCTGGGTCACGACGGAGGTCTCGCTCATCCGAAGCACCACGCCGTGAGGAGGTAGTCGAAGACGAGGATCAATACGAGCGACACCACGACGGCGCGGGTCACGGCCTGCCCCACCTCGCGCGCGCCGCCCTTCACCGAGTAGCCCTGCTGACAGCTCACCAGCGCGAGGGTCGCGCCGAAGACCGCGGCCTTGAAGAGGCCCACGTGCAGGTCCGCGAGCGCCAGGTACTGGAGCGAGCGGGCCTCGTAGACGTGGGGGTTCGCGCCGAGCACCTGGACCGCCACGAAGCCGCCGCCGAGGATCCCGATCGCGCTCGCGAACAGCACGAGCGCGGGCAGCATCACGGTCGCCGCGAGAAGCCGGGGCACCACGAGCTGGCGCAGCGGATCCACGCCGAGGGTCCGCAGCGCGTCGATCTGCTCGCTGACGCGCATGCTGCCGAGCTCCGCGGCCATGGCCGACCCCACGCGCCCCGCCACCATCGCGCCCGTCAGCACGGGCCCGAGCTCGCGCACCATGGAGAGCGCGACCACCGTCCCGATCAGCTCCTCGGCGCCGAAGCGGGCGAAGGCGATGGCGGACTGGTACGCGAGCACCATGCCCGTGAAGCCCCCGGTGATCACGACCACGGGGATCGAGCGCACGCCCACCTCGACGCACTGGCGCACGAGCTCGCGCCCCGAGCAGAAGGGCGGCCGCACCAGCACGGCCACCGCCTCGCCGAGGAGGAGCGCCCCCGCGCCGAGCTCGCGCACGCAGGCAAGGGAGCCTCCGCCGATCCCGGTGATTCGGGTGATCCGGGTCGCGGCGGCGGCGAGACTCATCCCACCACCACGCGCGGCACGCGCGCGCCCACCCGGACGAGGAGCTCCCAGGGGAGGGTCCCGGCGGCGGCCGCCGCCTCCTCCACGCTGGGGGTGCCCGCGGGCCCCGCCCCGAAGAGGATCGCCTCGTCCCCGATCTCCACCGGTCCCGGGCCCGCGTCCACGGTCACGAAGTCCATCGAGATCCGCCCCGCCACGGGCGCCCGCCGACCGCGCAGCCACACGGCCCCCCGGTTCGACGCGGACCAGGGCACGCCGTCCGCATAACCGATCGGCAAGGTCGCCACCCAGCCAGGGTCCCGGGCGCGCCAGGTGGACCCGTACCCCACGGGGTCGCCGCGCTCCACCCGTCGCACCTGGGCGACGCGCGTGCGGAGCGTCATCACGGGCCGCAGCTCGGCCCGCAAGTGATCGGCCGGCCGCGCGCCGTAGAGGAGGAGGCCGGGCCGGGCGCCGGAGACGACCGCCGGGAGCGAGCCCGCGAGCGACGCGCCGGCGAGAAGCCCCGCCGAGTTCGCGACGTGGACCATGGGGGGCCGGATCCCCTTCCCCGCCGCCTCCTCCAGCACCCGCCCGAAGCGCTCGAGCTGCTCGCGGGTCGGGCCGAGGTCCGGCTCGTCGGCGCGTGCGAAGTGGGTGAAGACGCCTTCGAGGTGCAGACCCGGCTCGCCCGACACCTGGGTGAGCAGCTCGACCGCCCCGCCCTCGGAGACCCCGCTCCGGCCCATGCCCGTGTCCACCTCGACGTGAACGGGGATGCGGATCTGCCGCTCCGCGGCGGCCCGGCGGAGCCAGCGCACGTGGCCCGGGTGGTGCACGGCGACGGTCAGGTGCAGGGCCGCAGCGTCGTCCGCCTCGGCGGGATCGTGGACGCCGCCCAGGAGCAGGATCGGCGTCGCGAGCGCGGCCTCCCGCAGCCGCGCGGCTTCGTCCACGGTCACGACCGCGAGCCGGCGGCAGCCCACGGCCACGAGCCGGCGCGCCACGGCGCCCGCCCCGTGGCCGTAGGCGTCGGCCTTCACCACCGCCAGGAGCTCGCGCGCGCCCGCCAGGCGCTGCGCCTCGGCGAAGTTCGCCGCGAGCGCAGCGAGGTCGATCGTGGCCGCGGTGGGTCGTGCGCCCTTCAGGGGATCCTCCGCTGACGCAGCCGCGGGTCGCGCGGCGCTTGCGCCTGCGCCGGATAACCTATCGAAAATCATCCGGGATTCGTGGTCGTGGTTTGACATCGGCCCCCCGGAGGCCGAACCTGACCCCATGGAGATCCTGGTGAACGGCGAGGCGCGCGAGGTTCCGTCCGGGACCACCCTGGAGCGGCTCCTGGGCCTGCTCGCCCTCGAGCGCCGGCGCATCGCCGTGGCCGTGAACCGGAGCGTCGTCCCGCGCTCGGACTTCGGCGTCCGCAGCGTCGCGGCCGGCGATCGGGTGGAGATCCTCGAGGCGGCGGGCGGAGGCTAGCCCCGTGAACGACTCCTACGCGCTCGGCCGCTTCACGTTCCGCTCCCGGCTCATCGTCGGGACGGGGAAGTACGCGTCGCTCGACGAGACGCGCGCGGCAACCGAGGCGAGCGGCGCGGAGCTCGTGACCGTGGCGCTGCGCCGCGTGAACCTCGGCGCGGCCGAGGGCAAGGGCCTGCTCGACGCGCTGCCGCGCGGCACCACGATCCTCCCCAACACCGCCGGGTGTTACACGGTGGAGGATGCAGTCACCACCGCGCGCCTCGGGCGCGAGCTCCTCGGCCACGAGCTCGTGAAGCTCGAGGTGATCGGCGACGAGCGCACGCTCTTCCCGGACGTGGCCGCGACGCTCGAGGCGGCGCGCATCCTCGTGGCGGAGGGCTTCACGGTGCTGCCCTACGTGACGGACGACCCCGTCGCGTGCCAGAAGCTCGCCGCCCTCGGCTGCGCCGCGGTGATGCCGCTCGCCGCGCCCATTGGCTCCGGGCTCGGCATCCGCAACCCGGTGAACCTGCGCATCATCCGCGAGACGGTGGAGGTGCCGATGATCGTGGACGCGGGCGTCGGCACGGCGAGCGACGCGGCCATCGCCATGGAGCTCGGCTCGACGGCGGTGCTCATGAACAGCGGGATCGCCGGCGCGAAGGATCCCGTCCGGATGGCCCGGGCCATGCGGCTCGCGGTGGAGGCGGGGCGCCTGGCCTACGAGGCGGGCCGCATCCCGCGCAGGCTCTACGCGACCGCGTCGAGCCCGCTGGACGGACTCGCGAGCTTCTGACGGGGCGGCGCCGGATCCTGTGTCTCGTGACCGATCGTGGGTTGGCGCGCTCGCCGCTCGCCAAGGCGGTGGAGGCGGCGGTGGCCGCGGGGGTGGACTGGGTGCAGATCCGCGAACGCGACCTCGACGGCGCGGCGCTGCTGGCGCTGGCGGAGGAGCTCGCCGCGGCGGCGCGCGCCGGCGCGGCGGCGCGCGGAGGCGACGTGACGCTGCTGATCAATCGCCGCCTGGACGTGGCGCTGGCGCTCCCCGCGTCGGGGGTGCACCTGGGCTTCGACGCCGCGCCGCCCCGCGCGGCGCGCACGCTGCTCGGACCCGAGGCAATACTCGGGGCCGCGACCCACTCGGCCGACGAGGCCCTCGCCGCGGCCCACCTGGACCTCGACTACGCCCAGCTGGCCCCCATCTTCGCGCCGCGCTCGAAACCGGCCGGGCGCGCGCCGCTAGGGCTCCACGCGGTGCGCGAGGCCTCGCGCGCGTCCCTCCCCGTGCTCGCGCAGGGGGGCATCGACGCCGCGAACGCCGCGGCGGTGGTGGCGGCCGGGGCCGCGGGCGTCGCCGTCACGGGCGCGATCCTGCTCGCCGACGATCCCGGCCGCGCCGCGGCCGCGCTGCGGAGCGTCCTCGATGGCTAGAACCCGTCTCACGCGCGAGGCGCGTCCCGCCGATGCACGGCTTCGCATGACGCGCACGCTCTTCGTCTGCCTGCTCGGCCTCGGCCTCGCCGCTCCCGGAGCGCGGGCCGAGGGCGTCGCGAACCACGAAGAGCTCGAGCAGCACATCATCGAGATCGCAAAGCAGGTGATCCCCTCGGTCGTCTACATCGAGGCGATCGTGAAGGTGAACGACCGCCGCAACCAGGTGACGGGCTCGGGCGTGATCCTCTCCGAGGACGGCCTCGTCATCACGAACCAGCACGTGGTGGAGAAGGCCGAGAAGGTCGAGGTCGTGGTGCCCGGCCGCAAGCAGAAGCACCGCGCCGTGATCCTCGGCACGGACAAGCAGACGGACATCTCGCTGCTGCGCATCACCCCCGACTCACCGCTCCCCGCGGCGCGCTACGGGAGCGCCGACGACCTCGAGGTGGGGCAGTGGGTCCTCGCGGTGGGCAACCCCTACGGCCTCGACGGCACGGTCTCCCTCGGCATCGTCTCGGCCAAGGGGCGCAACCTCGAGATCCCCGACCTGCTGAACGACTTCATCCAGACCGACGCGATGATCGACCGCGGCTCCTCCGGCGGCCCCCTCGTGGATCTCGAGGGGCGCGTGGTGGGCATCAACTCCCGCGGCCAGGGGCGCGGCATCGGCTTCACGATCCCCATCGACACCGCGCTCGAGGTGGTGCGCGAGATCCAGAAGGGCGGGATCGAGCGCGGCTGGCTCGGCGTGAGCCTCCAGCCCCTCGACCGCGACCTCGCCGCCTACTTCGACCTCGGCGACGCCACGGGGGTGGTCGTGAACAGCGTGAGCGTGAAGTCGCCCGCGGAGCACGCGGGGCTGCGCCCGGGCGACGTGGTCACGCACTTCGCCGGCCTCCCGGTGGAGGCCGAGAAGGACGAGGACATCGGAAGCTTCCAGCGCCTGGTGGCGGGCGCGGATCCCGGCCAAAAGGTGGAGCTCGCGATCCTGCGCGACGGGAAGCGGCGCACCCTCGAGGTCGAGATCGGGACACAGCCCAAGGTGGAGCCCGAGGAGGAGGAGACCGAGGTCGGCTTCCACGTGCAGGAGATCACCGAGAACCTGTTCCGCGCCGAGCGCCTCGCGTCGCGGCGCGGCGCGTACATCTCGTTCGTCGAGCGCGGCTCGCCCGCGTCCGAGGCGGGGCTCCTGCCGGGCGACGTGGTGGAGCGCATCGAGAAGCACCCCGTCGAGGACCTCGCGGACTTCCGCGCGGCCATGGCCCAGGCGGAGAGCCG
>DASRUS010000105.1:0-3212 GCA_035687825.1 Myxococcota bacterium
CGCGTCATGAAGTCGGCGCGCTCGCGCACGCCGGCGACGAGGAGTCCGAAGAGGAGCACGAGGAGCGATCCGAAGACGATCGCGATGATCGCGAGCCTCGCGCGCTCCCCGAAGTCGAGCCACGCGAGGACCCCCAGCACGGCGATCACGCCGAGCAGGCCGAGCATGGTGAGGCCCTCGCGCCAGGCGAACAGGCTCGAGCGCTCGTGGTAGTCGAGGGTGAGCTCGGGCCCGAGCGCCGCGTGGGGGATCAGGTAGAGGGTGTGGAACAGGAAGTAGAGCATGAAGGTGACGGTGAACCAGACCGACGCGGCCCGCGCGTCGAGCGACTCGGGGGGCGCGAAGAGGGCCACCACCGCGAGCGCGCAGAGCGGCGCGCCGAGGGCCATCCACGGCCGGCGCCGCCCCCAACGGGTGCGCGTGCGATCCGAGAGGAAGCCCATGACCGTGTCGGTCATGGCGTCGAAGGCGCGCGCGAGGGCGATCCCGGCGGCGATGTAGGCGAGCGGAACCAGCACCACGTCGCTGTAGAACTTGGGAAGCAGGACGAGGATCGGGATCGAGAGCGCGGCCCCCGCGAAGCCCGGCGCGCCGTACAGGAGCTTCGTGGTGAGGGAGAGCCTCTCGCCCGGGGGAGCGGCCACTCAGGCGCTCCGCTCGAGGGGGGCGGGCGCCGCGGCGTCGCGCGCCGCGGGGTCGGCATGCTCGGGTCGCGTGATGAGGCGCACGGCCCGATCGTACAGGAAGTAGTCCCAGGCCCAGTTGACGAGCACGAGGAGGCGGTTGCGGAAGCCGATGAGCTGGACGATGTGGACGATCAGCCAGAGCAGCCAGGCGACGAAGCCCGTGAAGTGGAAATGCCCGAGGCGCGCCACCGCGGCCGTCCGCCCGATCGTGGCCAGCGAGCCCGGGTCGCGGTAGCGGAAGGTCTCCAGGGGCTCGCCGCGCGCGAGGTGCACGACGTTGCGCGCCGCGAGCTCCCCCTGCTGCATCGCGACCGGCGCCATCATGGGGAGCGCGGCCCCGCTGGCCTCGACGAAGGCGGCGTCGCCGATGGCGAAGACCTCGTCGCGCTCCGCGAGCTGGAGCGTGGGCCGCACCACGAGGCGGCCGAGGGGGCCCTGCCGTGAGCGCACACGGTCGGCGAGAGCCGCCGCGCGCACGCCCGCGGCCCAGAGCAGCGTGCGCGCCGGGATCACCTCGCCGCCCTGGAGCGCCACGCGCGCGCCGTCGAAGCCGACCACGCGCGCGCCGAAGCGCACCTCCACGTGCTTGCGCCAGAGCGTCTCGCCCGTGTACTCGCGCAGCCGCTCGGGCAGGTCGGCGAGCAGTCGGTCCGTAGCCTCGAGGAGGACGACCCGCACGTCCTTCACGTCGAGGGTCGGGAAGTCCTTGGTGAGCACGAGGCGCACGAGCTCCGAGAGCGCCCCCGCGGCCTCCACGCCCGTCGGTCCGCCCCCCACCACGACGATCGTGAGCATCGCCCGCCGCCGGTCGGGGTCGGGCTCCTGGACGCCGAGCTCGAACATGCGGAGCACGTGGTTGCGGATCGCGACGGCGTCCTCGACGTCCTTGAGCGGCAGCGCGCTCGTCTCGAGGGAGCGCAGGCCGAAGAAGTTCGTGGCGCCGCCCACGGCGAGGACCAGGAAGTCGTACGGGACGGGGCCGGTCGTGGTTTCGAGGCGCTTCGCCTCGAAGTCCACGGCCTCCACCTCCGCGAGGCGGAAGCCCGCGTTGCGCTGGCGGCGCAGGATCGCGCGCACGGGGTGGGCGATGTCCTCGGGCGAGAGGCCCGCGGTCGCCACCTGGTAGAGCAGCGGCTGGAAGAGATGGTAGTTGTGGCGATCGACGATCGTGACGCGCACGGGCGCGCGGCGCAGCGCGCGGGCGGCGCGCAGGCCGCCGAAGCCCGCGCCGACGATCACCACGTGGGGGAGGTCTGCGTGCAAGGAAGTTCCCGATGGGTGCTCGATCGCGCCGAGGGTAGCGCACGCGGCCTAGTCTTCCGCGCGCGGCGCAGCCTTGAGCGCGCTGTGCTCCTGGATCCACCCGATCGCGACGTCGGCCTCGGCGCGTTCGCGCTCGAGGAAGCGCGCCACGGCGTCGTGCAGGCGCGGGTCCGCGAGCCAGTGCGCGCTCCAGGTGGGCTGCGCGTCGAAGCCGCGCAGCTGCTTGTACTCGCCGCCCGCGCCCGGCTCGAAGCGGCGGAGCCCCGCGCGGATCGCGTGCTCGATCCCTGCGTAGTAGCAGACGTCGAAGTGGAGGTGGCGCACGTCGCGTAGCGCTCCCCAGTAGCGCCCGTAGAGGGCGTCCAGCTTCTGGATGTTGATCGCGCCGGCGAGGAGCTCCGGGCCCCGGCGCGCCACGACGACGCACAGGCGGTCGCGGAAGCGCTCGCGCAGGAGCTCGAAGAAGCGCGCATTGAGATACTGCCGGCCCCAGTACTTCTTGCGGATCGTCGAGAGGTAGAGCGGGAAGAGCCTCGGGAAGAGCTCGTCGGGGATCTCCGGACCGACGAAGGTCTCGACGTGGATCCCCGCGTCGCCGACCGCTCGCCGCTCGCGGCGCACCTGATTGCGGCGCTTGCTGCGGAGCTGGCCGAGATAGCCCTCGAAGTCGGCGTAGCCGTGGTTGAACCAGTGGTACTGGTAGCCGAGACGCGGCAGGAAGCCCGCGCGCTCGAGCGCCTCCTTCTCGTCCCCCCGGCAGAAGTTCACGTGCACGCCCGAGAGCTGGTTCTCCGTGCAGAGCTGGCGCAGCGCGCCGGCGAGGGGGTCGAGCCAGCCCGCGCGCTCGACGCCGGGAGCGGTCAGCAGCCGCCCGCCCGTCACGGGCGTGAAGGGGACGCCCACGAGGAGCTTCGGGTAGTACTCGATCCCCGCGCGCTCTGCGGCGTCGGCCCAGCCGAAGTCGAAGACGAACTCGCCCTCGCTGTTGCCCTTCACGTAGAGGGGGCAGGCGGCGACGAGCCGGCCCGCCTCGCGCACCACCAGGGGACGCGGGGCCCAGCCGCTGCCGTCCCCGTCGCGAGGCGCTGCGCCCACGCAGCCCGCGTCCTCGAGCGCCGCGAGCCAATCCCATTCGAGGAAGGGCGAGTCGTCGGCGACGAGGGCGTTCCACTCGTCGCGGGGGATCTCGCGGACCCCCTCCAGCACGCACAGCTCGGGCATCGCCCGGAGTGTAGCCGCGCGCGATGCGAGGTCGGCGGCCTC
>DASRUS010000106.1:0-17780 GCA_035687825.1 Myxococcota bacterium
CCTTGCGCACGCGCTCCACGTCGTACGGCGCGTCGGGCCGGGCGCTCACGCCGCTACCGCTGGGCCGCGCAGGCGCTCGAGCAGAAGCTCGGCCACGCAGTCGCCGAGGCCCGCCACCGGGAGCGCGCGCAGGATCTCCGCGGCGAAGCCCTGGGTCAGCACGTCGCGCGCCTTCGCCAGGTCGAGGCCGCGGCTTCGCAGGTAGAAGAGCGCGTCCTCGTCGAGGGCGCCGATGCTCGAGCCGTGGCTGCACTTCACGTCGTCGGCGCGGATCTCGAGCTGCGGCTTGGTGTCGATCTCGGCGCCGTCGCCGAGCAGCACGTTCGCGTTCGACTGGCGGGCGTCCGTCTTCTGCGCGTCCTCGCGCACCAGGATGCGGCCGCGGAAGACCCCGCGCGCGCTCCCGCCCAGGATCCCCTTGTAGAGCTCGCGGCTCGTGCCGTGCGGCCGCGCGTGGTCCACCAGGGTGTGGTTGTCGAGCACCTGCCGCTCGGTCCCCACGAAGAGGCCGTGGAGCGTGGCCTCGGCGCCTTCCGCGCCGAGCTCGACCGCGAGGTCGTTGCGCACGAGGCACCCCCCGAGCGAGAGCGTGTGCGTCGCGAGACGGCTGTCGCGGGCCTGGTGCGCGGAGACGTTCGCCACGTGGAAGCTCCGGGCTCCCTCGCGCTGGAGGAGCACGAGGTGGAGCTCCGCGTCCGGGGAGCAATCGACCTCGCAGACCGCGTTCGTGAAGCAGGGACCGTCGCCGAGCGACACGCAGTCCACGATCAGCGTGGCGCGGCTGCTGCGCCCGGCGGAGACGAGGACGCGCGGCAGCACGAGCGGCGCCGCGCCGTTCGCGGCGGAGACGAAGACGAGGTGGATCGGCTCGGAGGTCTGCGCACCGTCGGGAATCGTGACCACCGCGCCGTCGTCGAGGAGCGCGGTGGCGAGCGCCGCGAAGGGATGCTCCCGGAGGTCCACGCGCGCGCCGAGGCGGCCCTCGAGGGCGCCCGGCGACTCCCGGCGCAGCCGGGCCAGGCTCTCCACGCGGAGCTTGCGCGGGTCGCCGACGAGCGTCGAGAGCTCCGGCGCCTGGCGCCCGTTCACGAAGACGAAGAGGCTGCACGCGAAGACGGGGAAGGCGATCCGCTCCACGTCCGCGCGGCCCACCGCGCCGCGCGCGGGCTTCGCCGGCTCGAAGGGCTGGCGCACGAGCGCGGCCACGTTCGTGTACTTCCACTCCTCGAGCCGGGGCGAGGGAAAGCCTCGCTCCGCGAAGCGCTCGGTGGCCTCGCGGCGGAGCCGCCGCAGGAAGCCGGGCTCGCCCTCCGAGAGCTCCGCGCCGAGCTGCTCGCAGTGCTCGAGCCAGCGGTCGCGCGCGAGCTCGAGCTCCTTCACGGCGCGGCGGCCTCCGCTCCCGGCGGCGCCTTCTCGAGCCAGGCGTAGCCCCTCTCCTCGAGCTCCAGCGCGAGCTCCTTGCCGCCGGAGTGCACGATGCGGCCCTCGGAGATCACGTGCACCCGGTCCGGCACGATGTAGTCCAGCAGCCGCTGGTAGTGGGTGATGACGAGCATCGAGCGCTCGGGCCCGCGCAGCGCGTTCACGCCGCTCGCCACCACGCGGAGCGCGTCGATGTCGAGGCCCGAATCGGTCTCGTCGAGGATGCAGAGCCGCGGCTCGAGGAGCAGCATCTGGAGGATCTCGTTGCGCTTCTTCTCGCCCCCCGAGAAGCCTTCGTTGATGGCGCGCCCCATCAGCGTCTCCGGCATGTGCACGAGCTTCATCTTCTCGCGCACGAGGGTGAGGAAATCCATCGCGTCGAGATCGGGCTCGCCGCGCGCCGCGCGAATCGCGTTCAGCGAGGCCTTCAGGAAGTAGTTGTTCGCGACGCCGGGGATCTCCACGGGATACTGGAAGGCGAGGAAGATCCCCCGGCGCGCGCGCTCCTCCGGCGCGAGCGCAGCGAGATCCTCGCCGTCGTAGAGGATCCGGCCCCGGGTCACCTCGTAGCCCGGCTTGCCGGCGAGGACGTGCGCGAGCGTGCTCTTGCCCGAGCCGTTCGGCCCCATCACCGCGTGCACCTCCCCCGGGCGAAGCTGGAGGTCGATCCCGCGCAGGACCTCGGCGTCTCCGGCGCGGGCGTGGAGATCCCGGATTTCGAGCATCGCGTCCGCTCCCATGGCGCCTCCCCCCTAGCCCACCGCGCCTTCGAGGCTCACGCCGAGCAGCTTCTGGGCCTCGACCGCGAACTCCATGGGGAGCTCGCGCAGCACCTCCTTGCAGAAGCCGTTCACGATCATGGAGACCGCGTCCTCCTCGGAGATGCCGCGCTGGCGGCAGTAGAAGAGCTGGTCCTCGCCGATCTTCGAGGTGGTGGCCTCGTGCTCGACGGTCGCCGACGCGTTCTGGACCTCCAGGTATGGGAACGTGTGCGCGCCGCAGCGGTCGCCGAGCAGCAGCGAGTCGCAGCGCGAGTAGTTGCGCGCGCCGGCGGCCTTGGGGCCGATGCGCACGAGGCCGCGGTAGGAGTTCTGGCCGTGCCCCGCGGCGATCCCCTTGGAGAGGATCGTGCTCCGGGTGTTGCGACCGATGTGGATCATCTTGGTGCCCGTGTCCGCCTGCTGGCGGTTCGCTGTGAGCGCGACCGAGTAGAACTCTCCGATGGACCCGTCGCCCTGGAGGATGCAGCTCGGATACTTCCAGGTGATCGCGGAGCCCGTCTCCACCTGGGTCCAGGAGATCTTCGAGCGGCGGCCCGCGCACTTGCCGCGCTTGGTGACGAAGTTGTAGATGCCGCCCTTGCCGTCCTTGTCGCCGGGGTACCAGTTCTGGACGGTCGAATACTTGATCTCCGCGTCGTCGAGCGCCACGAGCTCCACCACCGCCGCGTGGAGCTGGTTCTCGTCGCGCATGGGCGCCGTACAGCCCTCGAGGTAGGACACGTAGGAGCCGGCGTCGGCGATGATCAGCGTCCGTTCGAACTGCCCCGTCTGCTGGGCGTTGATGCGGAAGTAGGTGGAGAGCTCCATGGGGCAGCGCACGCCCTTCGGCACGTAGGCAAAGGAGCCGTCGCTGAAGACCGCGGAGTTGAGCGTCGCGAAGAAGTTGTCGGAGTACGGCACCACGGAGCCGAGGTACTTCTGCACCAGCTCGGGGACCCGCTGCACCGCCTCGGAGAAGGAGCCGAAGACGATGCCGAGCTTCTCGAGCTCCTTCTTGTAGGTGGTGGCGACCGAGACGCTGTCGAAGACGGCGTCCACCGCGACGCCCGCCAGGAGCTTCTGCTCCTCCAGGGGGACGCCGAGCTTCTCGTAGGTGCGCAGCAGCTCCGGGTCCACCTCGTCGAGGCTGGCGAGCGCCTTCCGCCTGGGCGCCGCGTAGTAGTACATGTCCTGGTAGTCGATCTTCGGGTAGTGGATCATTGCCCAGGTCGGCTCGCGCTCCTCGGCGAGGAGCTCCGTGAAACGGCGGTAGGCGCGCAGGCGCCAGTCGAGCAGCCAGCTGGGCTCGTTCTTCTTCTTGGAGATGAGCCGCACGACGTCCTCGGAGAGGCCCTTGGGTGCGTACTCCGACTCGATGTCCGTGACGAAGCCGTACTCGTACTCGCGGTTCGCCAGCCGTTCGATCGCGTTGCGCTCCGTCATGTCGCCTCTCCGCGCGCCACGGCGCGCCTTCAGCCCTTCACCCCGAGCGGGACGCGTTCCGCGTCCTCGCGCGGCGACGGGAAGGGAAGCCAGTCCTCGGGCAGGGGGTGCGTGAGCTCCGCGAGGGTCAGCCGTCCGAGCGCGTCGCCGATCACCTGGTTGATGCGCTGCCAGGGGCTGCGCAGCGCGCAGACGCTCTCCTGGTCGCAGTGCCCGGGCCCGAGCGTGCACTCGGTGAGCGCGATGGGTCCTTCGAGGGCCGCGATGATCTCCGACACCGAGATGTGACGGGGCTCCCGCGCCAGGCCGTAGCCGCCCTTGACCCCGCGCTGCGAGACCAGGAGACCCTGGTGCGTCAGGTGCTTCAGGATCTTGCTCACCACCGGGAGCGGCAAGTTCGCCTGCGCGGCGAGCTCGCGGGCGTTGTGCGGCGCGCCGTCCGCCTCGCGGGCGAGGTGGGCGAGGAGCACGATCCCGTAGTCCGTGAGCCGGCTGATGCGGAACATGAAGGGTCCCCGGAGCGCTGCCCGCCCGGCCCCGGCCGAGCGAACGACCCGAGGATATCGGACCAAAGGAGTCCCGTAAATGTCAGACTGAGGAGGTCCTGATTCGGGGCGCAGCCACCTCCGCCCCCGCAGGGATCGAAGCCGGCTCCAGGTCCGCGAAGCGCGCGAACGGCAGGAGGACCCCTTGGCCGTCCTGGTGCCACGCGAGGGGCGGGGCCTGCATCCGACCCGGAGCACAAAGGCGCGACGCTCCGAGCTCCGCCAGTCGGCGGGCGACGTCCCCGCGCTCGCCACCGAAGCCAGCCAGGGCCACCGCGGCGAGATGCGGACCCAGGGGCCCGAGGGCCTCCACGAGATCCGCTTCCCCCTCGACGGGGACGACGCGCACGAAGCGGTGGAGCGGCGCGGGCCGGAGCCGAGCGTCCTCCTCGCGCACCACCGTCCAGCTCGCGTTCGCACCCGCCAGCACGCGGACGTCGCGGCCCGCCGCCGCCCGGAACTCCGCCTCCTCGCTTTCGCGCGCGACGGCGGCTGCGGCCTCGGGCGCGAGCCGGCCGCGGGGCAGGCGCCGCTCCGCGCGCTCGAGCGCCTCCGCGAGGGCCTCGGCGACGCGGTCGCCGGCCGGACGCCCCCCCACCGCGAAGACCGACACCGGCGAGAGACAGCCGAGCTGGTCCCAGAGCGCCACGTCGAGGGCGAGCCCTTCCGCCGACGCCGCCAGGAGCTGGCCGCGCAACGCGTCGCGCCCGAGCGCCGCGGCGGAGACGCGGTGCCCGCGCGCGACGAAGCGGCGCGGGGGGAGGATCCGCGCCCGGAGCCGGGCGATCGTCTCGTCGGAGCCGCTCGCGGCGACGCAGTCCGCGGCGAGGAGCGCGCCGGTGCGGTCCGCGTCGTCCCCCCGGAACGACGCCACCGCGAGGCACGCAGCGAGCTCGGGATCGGCGTCGGCGAGCGAGCGCGCCAGCCATGCGGCCGTCACCGGGTCGTGTAGGGAGGTCTTGGCGAAGACGCCCGAGCGCAGCGCCAGGGGCGCCACGAGCGCGACCAGCGTCGGCGTCGGCAGGGCGCCCGCGAGGAGGACCGCGCAGGTCTCGAACCCCGTGACGAGGGTCCCCGCGCTCCCCTCGAAGCCCGCCACCCCGCCGAGCTCGCGCGCCACGAGCTCGTGGAGTGCCTCGCCCGCGAGCGGGGCGAGCGCCAGGTCGAGGCCGGCCCGCACGTTCTCCGGCGAGAAACCCGCGCGCGCGGGGAGCTCCTCCTCGAGGCCCCGCCGCCAGGGCGAGGCGGCGTCCCGCCAGCCGTCGAGCACTCGCGCGAGCGCAGCGTGGGTCTCGCGCGCGGGCCGGCGCCGGATCGCGCGCGCCGCCCCACGCAGGCGCTCGAGCGACCCGCAGATCTCGTCCGGCGACGGGGGCGTCAACCGCTCGCCCGCTCGAGCATCGCGTCGGCGGCGAGCGAGCAGCCGCGCGCCTCGGCCCCGGCCTCGCGGCCGACGAGCTCGAAGCCGTCGCCCCGGCTTTGGCCGAGGTCGGCGGTCTGCACCGCGAGCACGCTCCCCGTGTTCGCGAGGTCGAAGATCGCGAGGCGGCCCGCGACTCCGGGCGGACACTCCTCGTTCGTCTCGGGATCGAGGAGGCGCACCCGCGTCCAGGGCGGCCCGAGCTTGCGCCGGGGCTCGGACGGGAAGCGCAGCACGGAGTCGTGGAACTGGCTCGCGAGCTCGGTCATGCCGTACTGGTTCACGATCCGCGCCCGGGGTACACCGAGGTGCGTCTCGATCGCGGCGTGGAGCTCGTCGCGCGAAAGCTCGCGCGAGCGCCCCTTGAAGCCACCCGTCTCCATGACGCGGGATCCCGGTGGAAGCCGGAGGCGCAGTCCGCCCCGCTCCAGGGCGTCGAGGAGGTGCACGAATGCGAAGGCCGTGCCGCACAGGACCACAGGCGCGGCCGCGCGCTCGAGGCGCTCCCGGAGCGCTTCCGTGCGGAGCTCGCCCCCGACCACGTCGAAGCCACTCTCCGCGTCGCCGCGCGCGGCGAGGACGCGCCCGAACATGTGGGAGAGCGACGAGTCGGGGGCTTCCCCGGGCGAAGGCGCGAGGACGCGCAGCCGCGTTCGCTCGCCCGGCGCGAGATCCGGGAGGAGGAAGCGCTCGAAGCTCGCGAGGAGCGACGCCTCGTAGAGATCGAGCCGGTCGAGGTGGAGCTCGCCTCGGCGCGCGGTCGCCGTGCCGCTCGTGCGGAAGGTATGGAGCGTGCGCGCCGGGGTGAACGAACGCAGCGCGACCTCCTTGAACGCGCCCGCCGGGACCGCCGGGATCTCGCGCCAGGTCTTCACTTTCGCGGGCGTGCGGCCACGCCCCGCGCAGAAGCGCGCGTACGGCGCACAGCGCTCGAACTGGAACGCGAAGAGCTCGAGCGCCAGCGCCTCGAAGCGCGCCTCGTCCGGCTGCCAGCTCCCCTCGCGGATCCAGGCGAGCACGCGGGCGTCGAGGTCCGTACGCGCGGGATCCCGGCCCGGGTTGCTCACGGGATGCACTCCACGAGGACGTCGAGGGCGGCGGCCAGGGCGTCGCGTTCGATCACGAGCGGCGGCGTCACCGAGAGCACGCGGCCGTCCTCGCCCGAGCCGAGGACGATCACGCCGCGCTCGAGCGCGGCGCGGCAGGCTCGCGCCGCGACCTCCGGCGCCGCGCACTCGATCCCGATGAGGAGGCCCAGGCCGCGCACCTCCCGAACGGCGGGGTGCGAGGCGAGGGCGGCGCGCAGCCGAGCCAGCGCGAAGGCGCCGAGCTCCGCCGACGCCTCCACGAGCTTCTCCTCCTCGAGGACCGCGAGCGAGGCCAGCGCGGCGGCGCAGGACGGCGGGTGGCCGAGGAAGGTCTGCGTGCGCAGCGCCTCGCCCCGGGAGGCGGGCCACGCATCCATCACCCCGGCGCGCCCCACGCACGCCGAGATCGGCATGCCGCTCGCGAGCCCCTTGCCCACGCACAGGAGGTCCGGCACCACGCCCTCGTGCTCGCACGCGAACCAGCGCCCCGTGCGACCGCACCCGGTGTAGATCTCGTCCGCGACGAGGAGCCAGCCCTCCCGGTCGCAGAGCGCGCGGAGCGCCGGGAGGAAGCCGCGGGGCGGCACGCGCTCGCCGCCCCGCCCCTGCACCGGCTCCACGAGCACGGCGCCGACGGGAACGCGAGAGGCGCGCCCCGCGCGGAGCGCGTCGTCGGCGTCGCCGAAGCGGGCGAAGACGGTGGCCCCGGGCAGCCGCGCCGCGAAGGGCGCGCGGAAGAAGCCGCGCTCGGTGGCGTCGAGGGCGCCGAGGGAGAGCCCGTGGTAGGCGCCCTCGAACGCGACGACCCCGGGGCGCCCGGTCGCGAGGAGCGCGGTCTCGAGCGCGATCTCCACCGCATCCGAGCCCGAGCTCGCGAGCGTCGCCCGGGCCGGGCCGGCGCCGGGAAAGCGGCTCACGAGCGCCTCGAGGAGCTCGACTTTCGGGGCCGGGGGGTGCACGTCCCCCATCCCGTGCAGGAGCTCGCGCGCCTGGGCGCACACCGCCTCCACGACCCGCGGGTGCGCGTGGCCGACATTCGCGACGCCGAAGCCCGCCCCGAGATCCACGAAGCGGTTCCCGTCGGCGTCCCACACGTTCGCGCCGGCGGCGCGCGCCCACGCGATCGGCGCGGGATCCTGCGCCGTGACGCCGCGGCACTCGACCCGCCCGAGACGCCGGGCGAGCTCTCGCGAGCGCGGGCCCGGGACCCCGGTCACGAGGCGGGGCGGCTGCGTCGGGGGGGCGCGCATGCGCGGGAGTGTAGCCGCCAGCCTGGCGGGCCCCGCTCCGGAATCGGGCGATAGACTCTGCGCATGCCCCTCACCGACGCGGACCAGCGCCAGCGCGGGCGCGCGGGCGCCGTCTCCCTCGCCGTCGGCATCCTCGTCTTCACCGGCAAGCTCGCCGCCTGGTGGGCCACGGGCTCGACCGCGGTCCTGTCCGACGCCCTCGAATCGGTAGTGAACGTAGTCGCGGCCTCGCTCCTGCTCTACAGCCTCGTCGTGGCGGCGCGCCCCGCGGACCGCGACCACCCCTACGGCCACGGCAAGGTCGAGTACTTCTCGGCGGGGGTGGAAGGGGCGCTCATCGCGGTGGCGGCCCTCGTGATCGTCTTCGAAGCGGTGCAGGCGCTGCTGGTGGGACCGCGGGTCCGCAACCTCGACGCCGGGCTCGTGATCGTGGCGCTCCTCACGGGTCTGAACGCGCTGCTGGGTGCCTACCTGGTGCGGACGGGGCGGCGCCTGCGCTCGGTCGCGCTCGTCGCCGACGGCCAGCACGTGCTCACGGACGTGTGGACGAGCATCGGCGTGATCCTCGGCCTCACCGCGGTGCGCGTCACGGGCTGGGTGGTCCTAGATCCCCTGGTCGCGATCGCCGTCGCCGCCAACATTTTGCGCACGGGCTGGAAGCTCCTGCGCGGCGCGGTGGGCGGGCTCATGGACGAGGCCGACGAGGACCTGCTCGAGCGCGTGGCCGCGGCGCTCGAGAAGGAGCGCGAGCCGTGGTGGATCGACGTGCACGGTCTGCGCACCTTCGGGTCCGGGGCGCTGCGGCACACGGACCTCCACCTGGCGGTGCCGCGCTACTTCGACGCGGAGCGCCTGTACCGCATCCACGAGCGCGTGCGCAACGTGGTGCTCGCCGCGACCACGATGCCCGGCGACGTGCTCGTGCACTTCGATCCGTGCCAGCCCTTCCACTGCCCGATCTGCCCGATGCCGGATTGCCCGGTGCGCTCCGCGCCCTTCTCACGGCGCCCGCCGATCAGCGCGCACGCGGCGGTTCGCGAGGACGGCCTCGTCGCGAGCGGACCCGCGCGAGAGGGCAGCCGGCCGTGACGAAGACCTCGCAGCACGCCGCGTGGATCGCCCTCGGCTCGAACCTCGGCGACCGCGCGGCACACCTGCGCGGCGCGCTGCGCGCCCTCGCGGAGGCCCGGGGCGTCGAGGTCGTGGCCGTCTCGCGCCTCCACGAGACCGAGCCGCTCGGGCCGACCCAGGGGCGCTACCTGAACGCCGCGGCCCAGCTGCGCACCAGCCTTCGGCCGCGAGAGCTCCTCGAGCTCCTGCACGCGATCGAGGCGCAGGCGGGTCGCGAGCGCGGCCCCGAGCGCTGGGCGGCGCGCACACTCGACCTCGACCTGCTCTTCTACGACGACGCGTGCCTCGAGGAGCCGGATCTCGTCGTGCCGCACCCGCGCCTGCACGAGCGGAGCTTCGTCCTCGAGCCCCTGCGCGAGATCGCTGCAAACCTTGTGCACCCGAAGCTCGGCGCAACCGTGGCGGAGCTCGCGGAGCGCGTGCGCGAAGCGGCAAGGCCCTGCGTGGGCGAGGAGGCGGCATGGCGATCGCGGCGGTGAGCATCTCCCCGGTCGGCGCGGGGACGAGCGTGGGTCGCTTCGTGGCGGAGGCGCTGCGCGTGGTCCACGCCCAGGATCGCGTGCGCTTCGAGCTCGGCGCCATGTTCACGACGCTCGAGGGCGACCTGGACGAGATCCTCGCCCTCGTGCGGCGCATGCAGGAGGCCGTCTTCGCCGCCGGGGCGGAGCGCGTCTCGACGGTGCTCAAGATCGACGATCGCCGGGATCGCAGCGCACGCATGCAGGACAAGGTCCGCGCCGTGGAGGAGAGGCTGGCGCCCCCTAGCTCGGATCGAGCGCGGGGAGGCTGACGCGCACCTCGAGGCGCCCCGGGGCCTCGCTGCTCGTGATGCGTGCGCCGTGCGCCTCGGCCACGCGGCGCGCCGCCTCGAGGGCGACGCGCTCGAGCGGGCTCGCGATCGTGCCCGGCTCGAGCACGCGCCGCGCCGCTCCCTGGGGCAGGCCCACCGCGTGCACCGCGACCGAGAGCGAGATCTCGGCGCTTCCAGGGCCACGCCCGACGCCGACCCGCAGGCGTGCGCCGTCCTGCTGGAGGTCGCTCGCGAAGTGGACGAGGGCGAGACACAGGAGCTCGAGGGCCTCCGCGTCTCCTGCCACGAGGAGCAGGTCGTCGGGCAACGCCACGTCGAGCTCGATGCGACGTCCGAGCGTCTCGTGGAGCATCCGACCGAGATCGCCCACGAGGCGCACGAGATCCACCTCGGCGCTCCGCCCCTGCGCGGGATGGCGGCGCGCGAGCACGGCGCGCGTGAGCCGCGCGCAGCGGTCCACCTCGGCGATGATCGCGTCGCAGCCTTCCACGACCTGGGGGTCGTCCTTGTGGTCGTCGGAGAGGAAGCTCGCCTCGCCGAGGATCGCGGTCAGGGCGTTGTTCAGGCTGTGCGCGGCGCCTGCGGCGAGCCGCCAGAGCACCGCGAGGCGCGCGGTCTCCTCGACCGAGAGGAATGCAGCGGGGGAATCGGGCGCGGCTCGCCGGTTCACGGCCGACGTATCGGACGGCGCGGAACGGGCCTTGAAGGGGCGCGCGCGACGGGACGCCGGTGCGAGCCGAGGTCATAAAACACGGTGACTCAATAGGAAATCGTGTTGCACCGACATCTGGACACACTACCATGGACGACCATGAGCGCTGGCCAGCCTGTGCCTCTGGAGCTCAAAACCCCGGATTCTCGAATTCTTTTCGAGATCGACTCGGGTCGACTGGAACGGCTCGGGGCCGAAGAAATCTTGAGTTGGATGATCAAGAACTTTCATCCCCGCCTCGCGCTCTCCTGCTCCTTCGGCGCCCCGGAAGGGATGTTGCTCCTCGACCTGATGCACCGGATCGAGCCCGCTTCGCGCGTCTTCGTCCTCGACACGGGGCGCCTCCCCCAGGCGACCTACGATCTCATGGACCGCGTCCGCGATCGCTACGGCAAGCCCGTGGAGGTCGTCTTCCCGCGCGCCGAGGACGTGCAGGCGATGGTGCGCGAGCACGGGCTCAACCTCTTCTACGAGTCGGTGGAGAGGCGCCAGCTCTGCTGCCGGCTGCGCAAGGTCGAGCCCCTGCGGCGCTACCTCGCCGACCTCGACGCCTGGGTCTCGGGGCTGCGGCGCGACCAGGGGGTCACGCGCAGCGAGGTGAAGAAGGTCGAGCTCGATCCGGTTCACCCCGGCATCGTCAAGGCGAACCCGCTCGCCGATTGGACCTCCGACGACGTGTGGAAGTACGTGCGCGGGCACACCATCCCCGTGAACCGCCTGCACGCCCAGGGCTACCCCTCGGTGGGCTGCGACCCGTGCTCGCGCGCGATCCGCGAAGGCGAAGATCCGCGCGCCGGTCGCTGGTGGTGGGAGAACGCGCAGACGAAGGAGTGCGGGATCCATGTGGGAGAGGAAGCGGAGGGCTCGGGCATCTGATCCCGGCGGCGCGCGCCGCGAGCGCGCGAGCGTCCTCCTCGACCGGCGGGGCTTCCTGGCGGGCGCGCTCGCCCTCGCCGCCTGGCCGCGCCACAGCCTCGCCGAGGAGCCGAAGGCCGGCGCGCTTCCCGAGCCCGCGCTGCGTGCGCTCCCGGGAAGCGAGTTCGTGTACGTGAGCCCCCTGCACCGCGACGGCCGCGAGAGCACGTGCCACGCAGAGGTGTGGTACGGCTGGCTCGACGACGCCGTCGTGCTCATCACGTCGAAGGACTCGTGGAAGGCGCGCAGCGTGACCCGGGGCCTCGACCGGGCGCGCCTCTGGGTGGGAAGCCACGGCCGTTGGAAGACATCCCTCGGCGGCCGGAGCGAGGAGTTCCTCAAGGCGCCGAGCTTCGAGGGACGCGCGCGCGTCTCGAAGGAAGCGCCGCTCCTGGAGAGGCTCCTCGCGGTGTACGAGAAGAAGTACCCCGCCGAGATCGGACGCTGGCGCGACCGCTTCCGCGCGGGCCTCGCCTCCGGCGAGCGCGTGCTCCTGATCTACGAGCCCGTGGCCTGAGGCGACGATCACACCACCAGCCGGTGGATCGCCTTGAACTCCGGCGCCCGGGAATCGCGCAGCCATTCGAAGAGCGCCGCCTCCACCGAGGCGGGGATCACGCCGGAGCCGAGCAGCTTCGCGAAGCCCATCTCGTCCTCGAGCGCGAAGCGCGCCGAGATGGCGTCGCGCACCGCGTGGACCTGGAGCCCCGCCTGGAGCAGGTCGTGGGCGCTCTGGCCCACACAGACGTGCGTCTCGATTCCCGCGAGCACGACCTGGTCGCGCCCGAGCTCGCGGATCTGCTCCAGGAGGCCCGGCGCGCCGGCGGCCGAGAAGCTCGTCTTCTCGAAGCGCATGGCGTCGGCGGGCAGCGCGGACGCGATCTCCTCGCGCGTGGCGCCGAGACCCTTCGGATACTGCTCCGTCACGAGGACGGGGATCGCGAGCTCCGCTGCCGCGGCCAGGAGGCGTCGCGCGCCGCGGAGCGTGCGCTCCTCCTCGCGGAGCTTGCCTCGGTAGGACTCCTGGAGGTCGATCACGAGGAGGACCGAGCGGCGTCGATCGAGGATCCGGTCGTGGCTCGCCATGCTCTCCCCGTGTCTCCCGCTGGCACGCGGGCGGCAGCGCGCCGGAAGCCCGCCGGCAGGCGGGCGCGCGGAGGCGACCCGCGTCGATCAAGGCCGCGCCGCGATCGGCCGATGCGTCGGAAGCGGTGGCAGCTTACCACGGAGGCGCGGCCATGCGACGACGCGCTCGGAGCTTCCTCGGTGCGACCCTCCTCGCGACGGCCCTCGCGCTCTCGGCCCCGGGCGTCGAGGTGGTGGCCGCCGGCTGCGACGCGAACGCCCAGAGCTGTGACGCCGCGACGCGCACCCCGGCGCGCGACGCCGCCCCCGTTCCGAGCTGTCCGGCGGGCGGCGCCGACGAGGCCGCCCTCGCCGGGCACGACGCGGCGATCGCGCGGCTCCGGCAGGAGCTCGCCGCGCAGGCCGCCGCCGGGACGCCGCTCGTCCCCTTGAACGGACGCGGCTACAACTACGGCTCCGATCCGAGCGACTCGGGCGACGCCGTGCTCCGCTTCGAGGCCCACCCGGCGCTCCCGCCGCGCTGAGCGCCTTGCCAGCGCGCGCCCGCGCCGCGCCGGCATCCGCGCATCCGGCGCGCCGCGCGTCGGATCGCTAAGCTCGCCCCGCGTGCACGGATGACGCGATGAACCCGAAGGCGACCCTCCGCTTGCGCCGGCTCACGGCGATCGTCGTCGTCGCGTGGGCGGCCCTCGCGCTCCTCGCCGGCCTCGAGCTCCGCCTCACGGAGCCGGGTGCGCCGCGCCTGCCCTTCGAGCTCGAGAACGTGGCGGGCGTCTCGCTCCTCGTGTCGGAGCTCGGGCCCGACGCCGCGAGCGCGGGCGTCGAGGTCGGCGATTTCCTCACCGAGATCGACGGCCAGCCGATCGACCAATGGATGCCGCGGCTCCGCTCGCTGCTCCGGCCGGGCGAGCCCAACGTCTACCGCCTCTGGAAGCGCGACGGGAGGGTCCTCGAGGCGGCGCTGCCCGCGCGCCCCCCGCGAGGCTCGCTCTCCGCTGGGCTGCTCCTCGCCCTCGCGATCCCGGTGCTCGCGGGAACCATCTACTTCGCCGTGGGTCTCGGCGTGTGGCGCCTGCGCCGCGACCGCGAGGAGGCGTGGGCGTTTCTGCTCTTCTGCTGCACCACCGCGGCCGAGATCTTCCTCGGCGGCCCGCAGAACCCGCTCACCTGGAAGATGAACTGGGTGAACGCGGCGCTGCTCGGCGCCACGAGCTTCCACCTGTTCACGATCTACCCCATCGAGCCCGACTGGATCGTGCGCCACCGCCGGGTGCTCGCGCTCCCCTACCTCGGCGCCCTCGTGCTGAGCTGCGCGGCGCTGACGAACCCGTGGCTCGGCGTGAACCCCTACCTGCTCTCGGGCCTGGTGCTCGTCTTCTGCCTCACGCTCGTCACCGCCGGGATCGGGATGCTCGCCGCGGGGCGCTCGCGCCTGGGCAACGCCGAGGCCGCGAGCCGAGCCGACATCGTGCTGATCGGCGCGCTCGTCAGCTTCATGCCCGTGGCGGCGCTGATGCTCGCCCAGATCTTCCTGCGCGTCGCGGCGCCCTGGTGGCTCACGCTCCTCTTCCTGATCGTCTTCCCCCTCGCGGTCGGCTACGGCATCGTGCGCAAGCAGCTCTTCGACATCCGCATGGTGGCGAAGTCGTCGGTGGCGTACGGGGCGTCCACCCTCGCCATCACGGGCCTGTTCGCCTTCCTCATCACGTTCGCGAACACGGTGGTGGGGCGCTTCAACGTGGATGCGAACTCGAGGTTGTTCCAGGTGGCGTTCCTGTTCGTGGCGATCCTCGCCTTCATGCCCCTGCGCGAGCGCCTCCAGCAGCTGGTGGACCAGATCTTCGACCGCGACCGCGCGGGCTACCGGCGCGCGGTGCGCGAGATCTCGGAGGCCATGGTCTCGATGCTCTCCATCAAGGAGATCGTGGACCGCATCCTGGTGGCCGTGACCGACACGATGGGCGTCGAGCGCGCGATCGTGCTGCTGCTCTCCGAGGAGGAGCGTTGTCTGCGCTCGGAGGCTTGGCGCGGCGAGTGGGATCCCGACGCCCTCGCCCTCGAGCTGCCCGTGGAGCACCCGATCTGCAAGCACCTGTGGATGCGGCGCGAGGAGCTCTCGCGCCTCGACTTCGACGACGAGCCCGACCCCGAGGTGCGCGACGCCTGCCGCGACGTCTTCGACACGCTCGAGCTGGAGCTGCTCGTGCCGATCCTGTTCGGCGTGGACCTGCTCGGCGTGATCGGCGTGGGCCGCAAGCTCTCCGGCGATCGGCTCGGCGTGGACGACCGCCAGCTCCTGCGCACGCTCGCGAACCAGAGCTCCATCGCCATCGAGAACGCCAAGGCCTTCGACGAGATCGCGAAGCTGAACGAGACCCTCGAGGCGCGCGTGGAGGAGCGCACCCACGAGCTCCAGAAGACGCAGGAGCAGCTGCTGCAGAGCGAGAAGATGCGCTCGCTCGGCCAGCTCGTGGCGGGCGTCGCCCACGAGATCAACAACCCCATCGGCTTCGTGCACGCGAACCTCCAGCTCCTCCAGGAGTACATGGATCGCTGGCTGCGCGCCCGGGAGCGGGGCGAGGACGCGCAGACACTCCAGGAGGCGATCGCCAAGCTGCTGGCGCGCAGCCGCGAAGGGACCGAGCGGGTGAAGAAGATCGTGCAGGACCTGCGCACCTTCTCGCGCATGGACTCGGCCGAGGTGTCGGAGGCGGACCTGAACGAGGAGATCGAGCGCACGCTCACCCTGATGGAGCCGCGCTTCAAGGACGGGATCGCGGTGATCCGCGACTTCGACGCCGCGCTGCCGCGCGTGCGCTGCCTGGCCGGTCAGATGAACCAGGTGTTCATGAACCTGCTCATGAACTCGTGCGACGCCCTCGAGGGCCGCGGCACCATCAAGCTCCGCTCGCGCCGCATCAAGAGCGGCGTGCGCCTCGAGTTCTCCGACGACGGCCCGGGCATCCCCGCGGACGTGCAGAGCCGGATCTTCGAGCCCTTCTTCACCACGAAGCCCGTGGGCCAGGGGACGGGGCTCGGGCTCTCGCTCTCCCACGGCATCATCGAGCGCCACGGCGGGCGCATGCTGGTGAGCTCGACGCCGGGCGAGGGCGCGATGTTCATCATCGAGCTCCCGCTCCAGCCGGCGCTGGAGAGCCTGGAGCCCCCGACGGCCGCGGCTTCCTAATACCGTTTGCTCCGCTCGCCTACGGCTCGCTGCGCGGGCGTGCTCGAGTCTTCGCTCGGGACCCAGAGGATTCGTGGCCTCGAGGTCGTCACCGCCCCGGCCCAACTCACACCAGCACGCCCTTGCCGCACTCTCCTTCGTCCCGGCTCGGCCCATCCGAGTTCGGATCCGGCGTTCGGAGCTGATCCGGGTTACGCTCCGCGCGCGGGGGAGGAAGGAGCACCCATGCGACTCGGGCTCACCGCCGGCTACTCCGGCGCGCAGATGGGCGTGAACATCGACCTCATCCTGGAGGCCGAGCGCCTCGGCTTCGACTCCGTGTGGACCGCCGAGGCGTACGGCTCCGACGCGGTGTCGCCACTCGCGTGGATCGCGGCGAGGACCACGAAGATCCGCCTCGGCACCGCGATCATGCAGATGCCCGCGCGCACCCCCGCCCTGGCGGCCATGACGGCGATGACCCTCGACGCGCTCTCGGGCGGTCGCTTCATCCTCGGCCTCGGCCCGTCGGGTCCGCAGGTGGTCGAGGGCTGGCACGGCGTCCCCTACGGCAAGCCCCTCACGCGCACGCGCGAGTACGTCGCCATCGTGCGCAAGATTCTGGCGCGCGAGGCGCCCCTCGAGCACAAGGGCGAGCACTACCAGATCCCCTACACGGGTCCCGGCGCGACGGGGCTCGGCAAGCCGCTGAAGAGCATCCTGCACGGCCGCGCCGACCTCGAGATCTACACCGCGTCCATCGGCCCCGCCGGCATCGCGTGCAGCGCCGAGGTGGCGGACGGCCTCATCCCGGTGTGGATGAACCCCGAGCGCTTCGACCTCTTCGCCCCGCACCTCGAGAAGGGCTTCGCGAAGGCGGGGGGGGGCAAGACCCTGGCCACGTTCGACGTGGCTCCCTTCGTGACGTGCATCGTGGGAGACGACGTCGCGAAGTGTCGGATGCCGGTCAAGGGGATGCTCGCCCTCTACATCGGCGGGATGGGCGCGCGCGGCAAGAATTTTTACAACGACTTCGCGAAGCGCCTCGGCTACGAGGCGGAGGCGGCGAAGATCCAGGACCTCTACCTGGACGGGAAGAAGGCCGAGGCGATGGCCGCGGTGCCCGATCGCCTGGTGGACGAGACGGCGCTGGTCGGCCCGAAGGAGCGGATCGTGGAGCGGCTGGAGGCGTGGAAGGCTTCCCCCGTCCCGACGCTGCTCGTGGGCACGGGTCAGCCCGAGGCGCTGCGGATCCTCGCGGAAGCCTGTCTCTAGCGGATGAGCGAGCGCGAGCGCATCGTCGCGCTCGACAAGCGGCGCGTGTGGCATCCGTACGCGGCGATGGACGAGTACCGCGCGTCGGACCCTCTCGTGGTCGTGCGCGCGAAGGGTGCTCGGCTCTTCGACGCCGATGGTCGCTCGTACCTCGACGCGAACTCGTCGTGGTGGGTCGCGAGCCTGGGGCACGACCACCCGCGGCTCGTCGCGGCGCTGAAGCGTCAGGCGGATCTCAACTGCCACAGCGCCCTCGCGGGCATGACCCACCCCGCGGCCGCGGAGCTGGCCGAGGCCCTGTGTCGCGTCGCGCCCGCGGGCCTGGAGCACGTCTTCTACAGCGACGACGGGTCCACGGCGGTGGAGGTGGCCCTCAAGCTCGCCCTCCAGTACTGGGCGCAGAACGGCCGCCCCGAGCGGCGGCGCTTCGTCGCCCTCGAGGACGCCTTCCACGGCGAGACCCTCGGCGCCACGGCCGTCGGCGGCGTCGAGCTCTTCCGGCGCCCCTTCGTGGGAGCGCTCGCCGGCTGCACGCACCTGCCCTCACCCGCGGGACCCGCGGGAGCCGCGGGCGCCCTCGAGTCGCTCGCCAAAGTGCTGGAGGCGGAGTCCGCCAGGGTCGCCGCCCTCGTCGTCGAGCCCGTGGTGCAGGGCGCCGCCGGCATGCGCATCCACGACCCCGCCTTCCTGCGCGGCGCGCGCGAGCTCTGCGACGCCCACGACGTCTTCCTCGTCTGCGACGAGGTCTTCACGGG
>DASRUS010000107.1:0-3791 GCA_035687825.1 Myxococcota bacterium
CTCGCCCACGTTCACGAAGATCGGACCGGGACACATTCCGGTGATGGACCAGCCGACCCCGAACAGGATCCCGCCCACCACGTTGCCCGGGTGGCGAGGCTTCGGCTTCACGTGCAGAGGCGCGCCGAAGGCGTCGCGGCCGTGCCGTTTCAGCAGCCGCAGCCCCGGAGCCGTGACGAGGACCGCGACCCCCATGATGCCCCAGAGCTGGAAGCTCTCGAGGAGGAACATGCCCTGGACGACGTCGTAGTCGGCGGCGCCGCTGCGCGAGAGCACGAACCCGAACGCGGTGCCGAGGACGAGGTAGAAGAGCGTCATCGTCAGCTCCACGCGATCCGGTAGACCAGATTCGTCGCGAGCATCCCCGCCGCGACGAACGCGAGCGTGGACTCGAGGCTCGCGCGCTCGAGGTTCGACACCCCGAAGATGCCGTGGCCGCTCGTGCAGCCGCCGGCCATGCGCGTGCCGAAGCCGATGAGCGTGCCGCCGACGAACATCCACGCGAGCTTGCCCGCCGGGCCGAGTCCGATCGCGGCGTCGAAGCGTCCGAGGTCCCAGAAGGGCGACCATCCCCCACCGAGCAACGCTGAGAGGAAGCCACCGAGCACGAGGCCACCCAGGAACGGGAGCCGCCAGCGGTGCGACTGCGTGATCTCCCCGCGCCGCAGGTACGGCGCGTCGATCGCGAGGGCGCAGAGGTTCTCGAGACCCGTCGAGATGCCGAGGCGCTGACCCCCGACCCACAGGAGCAGGAGCGTGATCGCACCGATCGCGAGGCCGGCGACCGCCCAGTGCCAGGGCTCGAGGTGGTGGAGGATCAGCGTGGCGACTCTCCTTTCACCGGTTCGCGGTACGCTACCGCGCGGTGCGCCGTGTGGCGAGCGCCGCGGGGCACCGCGGAGCCCGCCATGGTTCGCTACCTCCTCCTGGTCTTCGGTGGTGTCGCGGTCGGCGGTTCGCTCGGCTTCCTCGGAGGCGGCGGCACGATCCTCACCGTTCCCATCCTGCTCCTCGCCGGCGCCTCCGCGAAGGAGGCGATCGCGATCTCGCTCGCCGTGGTGGCGGCGAGCGCCGCGGTGGCGGCGGCGGCGCACGCTCGCGCGGGTCGCGTGGACTGGAGGGCGGCCCTGCTGTTCGGGCCCCCGGCAGCGCTCTGCGGTTTCGCGGGCGGACGCGCGGCCGAGCTCGTCGAGGGCGAGATCCTGCTGCTCGCCTTCACCGCGCTCATGTTCACGGTCGGGGTCTCGATGCTGCGTCCGCGCCCGGGCGGCGGGACTGCGGGCGGAGCACCGCTCGAAGACGCGGCGCGCGGCCCGGACCCGACCCTCGAGCGCCGCCCACGACCCGGCAGCCTCGCCCTCCAGGGCGCCGCGATCGGCGCGATCACGGGCCTCGTGGGCGCGGGCGGGGGCTTTCTCTTCGTGCCCGCCTTCGCGCTGCTCGGCGGTCTCTCCATGCGGCGCGCCGTCGGAACATCCCTCGTCGTGGTTACGCTGAACTCGCTCGCCGCCCTCGCAGGCCACCTGGGCCACGTGTCGATCCACCCGGGACTCGCCGCGACGATCACCGCGGGTGCCTCCCTCGGCGCTTGGGGGGGCGCGCGCGTGGCGGGGCGCACGTCCGAGCGCGGATTCCGCCGGACCTTCGGGATCGTCATCCTTCTCGTCGCGCTCTGGATGCTCGGGCGCAGCCCATGGGTGCGCGGACTCGCGGCATCCCCCGGAATCGGTGGCGAAGCGCCGCCGGCGGCCGCCGCGCACGCGGACGCCTGGGACTACGACCTCGCGATCCGCGACGGCACGCTCTACACCGGCGGCTTCGAGATGGCCGGCGCGGGCGACGTCGCGCTGCGCGGCGATCGCATCGTCGCGGTGGGCTCGGCGCCCGGTCGTGCGCGGCGCGAGATCGACGCACGGGGCAAGGTCGTGGCGCCCGGCTTCATCGACCTCCACAACCACACGGACATGGGCTTCTCGTTCGTGGATTGGCTCCCGCTACCCGCGTCCGCCCGCGAGATCCGGAACTTCCTCACCCAGGGGGTCACGACGATCGTGACGGGCAACTGCGGATCGGGTCCCGCGACGCCCGAGGCCGTGGCGGAATGGCTCGCGCGCGCGGACGAGACGCCCTTCGGCACGAACGTCGTGCACCTCGTCCCGCACGGGCAGCTCCGCCTCGACGTGATGGGCGCCCGGCAGGCCGATCGCGCCGACCCGCGCCCCAGCGCCACCGAGCTCGCGGAGATGGAGGCGATCCTGGAGGCATCGCTCCGCGCGGGGGCGTGGGGTCTCTCCACCGGACTCGAGTACGACCCCGGCGCGCGCGCCGCGACGGACGAGCTCGTGGAGCTCGCGGGCGTGGTGTCCCGACACGGAGGAGTGTATGCCTCGCACACGCGTCACGAGGGTCCCGATCCCGGGCAGACGCTCGCGTCCTACGCCGAGGCCATCGAGATCGGCGAGCGGGCGGGGGTCACGGTGCAGATCTCGCACATCAAGGCCTCGGGCCGCGCCGTGCACGGGCTCTCGGCGCGGATCATCGACCTCGTCGAGGCCGCGCACGCTCGGGGCGTGCGCGTCTTCGCCGACCAGTACCCCTACGCCGCGTCGAGCACGGGCCTCTCCCAGGTCGTGCCGGTGGAGATGCGCGACGGCGCGTCGGTGCTGCCGCGCTTCTGCGACGAGTCGGGCCGCCCCCGGCTTCGCGAGGCCGTGGCGCGCACGCTGGCGGAGGAGCTGCCCGCGGAGGCGATCCTGGTCTCGGCCTACCCCTGGAAGTGGTGGCTCCAGGGGAAGACGGTGGCGCAGATCGCAGCGGAGCGCGGCGAGGACCCGGTGGACGTCGCCATGGACCTCGCCTGCGGCTGGCCCGGCTTCGGCATCTACTTCACGCAGAGCGAGGACGACGTGCGGCGCTTCATGACGCGCGACTGGGTGGCGACCGCCTCCGACGGCCTCGCGGTCTCCTGGCCCCTCGGCCGCTACGTGCACCCGCGCGTCTACGGAACCTTCCCCCGCAAGCTCCGCCGCTACGTGTACGACGAGGCGATCGTCCCGCTGCCCTTCGCCCTGCGCAGCATGACCGAGCTCCCGGCGCAGGCGTTCCGCATCCCCGGGCGCGGGCGCCTCGCGGTGGGCTTCCACGCGGACGTCGTCGTCTTCGACCCCGCGCGCATCCGCGACCGGGCGACCTTCGAGCGCTCGGGCGTCGAGAGCGAGGGCATCGACTTCCTCCTCGTGAACGGCGTCCTCGCAGTCGACGAGGGAAAGGTCACGGGTGCGCGCGCGGGCCGCGCGCTCCGGCGCGGCGGCGCGTGACCGAACGCCTTTCGCTCCGGGCGAACCCGAGGCAGCAGCGACGTTCAGATCCCCAGCCGCTCCGCCAGCCGCGCGCGCTGGGAGGTGGCGTCGCCGAAGAGAGCGTCCGAGACCTTCGCGCGCTTGAGAAAGAGATGGGCGTCGTGCTCCCAGGTGAAGCCGATGCCGCCGTGGATGTGCAGGTTCTCCGACGCGGCGCGCAGGAAGGCGTCGCTCGCCACCGACTTCGCGAGGCTCGCCGCCTCCGCGAGGTCGGCGCGGCCCGTGTCCGCCACCCACCACGCCCAGTAGCTGGCGGATCTCGCGAGCTCGAGCTCGAGCAGCACCTCGGCGGCCTTGTGCTGGATCGCCTGGAAGCTGCCGATGGGCCGCCCGAACTGGACGCGCGTCTTCGCGTACGCGACCGCGGTCTCGAGGCAGCGCTCGGCGCCCCCGGTCATCTCGGCGCTCTGCGCGATGCGCGCCTCGTCGAGC
>DASRUS010000108.1:0-2786 GCA_035687825.1 Myxococcota bacterium
GTGCACGCGAGGATCGTGCGCGTGACCGGCCGCGCGCCCGGGAAGCTGCGGTTCGAGCTGGGCGTGCGCCGCGAGGGCCGGCCACTCGACGTCTACCGCTCGGGCGACATCCGGGTCTTCGAATGACGAGACATCACGCGACGCCGCGGGTCGCGGCGCCGTGCGGATCGACGCCCTCGCCTCGGAGGTGCGCGGTGCAGTTGAGCGCGTGCACGCGCCAGGGCGGCGGACCCTCGGCGATCGTGAGGGACGTGTTCCCCCAGCTCGCGATCTCCTCGCCCCGTGCTTCGGGGTTGATCGCCAGGTGGTGCAACGCGAACGCGCGGCAAACGAGGCCGTGGCTCACCACGGCGAGGGGGCCTCCACTGCGGGCAGCGATCTCCTGCACGCGCCGCCACGCGAGATCCGCGCGCGCCTCGAACTCCTCCCAGCTCTCGCCGGCCGGCGGGTGGTAGTCCCGGGCGAAGGGATCGAAGCCGAGCTCCGCGTAGGCGCGGCCGCGCAGGTCGCCGAAGTTCCGCTCCTGGAGCAGCGGCTCGAGCTCGAGGGGGGCGCCCGTGGTGCGCTGCACCTCGTCCGCCGTCATGAGCGCGCGTTCGAGATCGCTCGACACGATGCGCGCGATCCCCTCGCCCGCAAGCCTCGCCGCGAGGCGCCGCGCCTGGTCGAGGCCACGCTCGGAGAGCGGCGTCGCCGGCGGCTGGAGCACGCGCCGCGCGTTGAGCTCGGTCTCGCCGTGGCGGGCGAGAAAAACTCTCACTCCGCTCGCCTATGGCTCGCTGCGCGCGCTTCGCTCTTGCCGGCCATGGATCCCACGCTCTCGCTATGCCGGATCCAGCCGCAGCGGCAGCTTCGTCACCGCCTTGAACACCGGGCTCGGGTGCAGCGGCAGCGCCTCCGATCCCGTGCGCTCGAGGCGCCGGGTGCGCTCGAGGAGCGTCCCGATCGCGACGCGCGCCTCCAGGCGCGCCAGGTTCGCGCCCAGGCAAAAGTGCGGCCCGAAGCCGAAGGCCATGTGCGGGTTCTTCTCGCGGCCCACGTCGAAGACGTCGGGCTGCTCGAACACGCGCTCGTCGCGGTTCGCCGAGCCGAGCCAGGAGAGCACGTAGTCGTTCTCCCGGATCGCGACGCCGTGGAGCTCCACGTCGCGCTTCGCCCGGCGCGGATCGAACTGCACCGGCGACGAGAAGCGCAGCACCTCCTCGATGGCCGTCGGCAGGAGCCGCGGGTCGTCGCGCAGCCGCTTCTCCTCGCCGGGGTGCGCGAGGAGCTCGAGCGCCGTGTTGCCGATCAGCGTCGTGGTGGTCTCGTTCCCCGCCACGAGGATCAGCACGAGCATCGAGAGCATCTCGTCGTAGCTGAGCTTCGAGCCCTCGTGCTCGGCCTGCACGAGGCCCGTGAGGAGGTCCTCCTGCGGCCGGCGCTTCTTCTCCTCGGCCAGCGGGATGAAGTAGCCGCGCATCTCGTCGAAGAGGCGCCGCTGGCGCGCGATGCGCTCCGGGTCGAGCCCGCCGAAGAAGACGAGGCCGAGGCTCGCGATCGCCTCGTCGGACCAGCGCTTGAACATGGCGCGGTCCTGGGGCGGGATCCCGATGATCTCGGCGATCACCACCACGGGCAGCGGATACGTGAGCGCCTCCACGAGATCGACCTCGCGCGCGTCGAGGGCCGCGTCCACGAGCTCGCGGGCGAGCTCGCGCATGCGCGGCTCGAGGCGCGACACGATGCGCGGCGTGAAGGCCTTGCCGACCAGACTTCGGAGGCGCGTGTGCGCGGGCGGATCGGTGCCGAGCATGCTCGGCGGCGGGATGTCGCCGAGCTCCCGGACCTGCACCGACAGGGGAAACTCGTTCGACCAGGTCTCCGCGTCCCGCAGGATGGCCTGCACGTCCTCGTAGCGGAACACCGAGGCCACGCGCAGGGGCAGGCCCTCGTGGAGGAAGACCGGGTGCTCGCGACGCCCGCGCTCGTAGAGGCCGTAGGGATCGCGCCGCGTGGCGGCATCGAGGGGGTTGAAGAGGAACGGAGACGTCATGGGCTACCTCGCCCGGGCGCGGCCCGGAGCGTACCAGGCCGCGGCGCTACTTCGACAGGCCCTCCCACGGCCGCCGGCGCGGGATCCAGCGGCGGACGTTGCGCTTGTAGAGGCGGTAGTCGTCACCGAAGCGCCGCTCGAGGTCGGGCTCCTCGACGAGCGGGATGTAGAGGGCGTTGAGCAGCACGAAGCAGAGGAACCAGACGAGGAGCACGCGCGATCCGAGCAGCACCGCCTCGCCGAGCAGGATGGCGAAGACGCCGCTGATCATGGGGTTGCGGACGTTGCGGTAGACGCCGCGCACGACCAGGCGGCGCGGCGAGTCGAAGGGCGCCAGCGTGCCGCCGCCCACCCCGTGGAAGAGCGTGATCGTGCGGCTCATGAGGAGGAGGCCGAGCGCGAAGAGCGCGCAGGCGGAGACGACCGGGAGCGCGCTCCAGGGCGGCGGCAGCGACCAGCCGACGTTCCAGTCCGGGTTGCGCTTGAGCAGCAGGGCGGGGACCACGAGCGTCACCACGGCCGGTAGCAGGCCGATGGCGCGCGCGTGGCGCCAGAGCGTGACGCGAGGCTCGTGGGTCCCGGAGGGTCCGGTCATGGTCGGGTCTCCCCTCGGGGCCGCTTGGGTCCCGAGGTTTCTTTCGCCCCCTGTGAACCAGTTCATACGTCCCGCCCGCGCAAAGGTCGATCCTCTGCTCGTACCTCACCGAGCCTCAGAGCTCACAGCCTCAGGGAACGGCGAGGGCGGGGGATG
>DASRUS010000109.1:0-2060 GCA_035687825.1 Myxococcota bacterium
TGTCTGCCTCCCTCACTCGCCCGTGGGGATCACGAGCGTGTTGTCCGATTCCTCGATGAAGCGGGCGAGGTCCGCGGGGGACCCGCGCCGCGTCCCGGCGACGCTCTCCTCCACGCCGCGCTCGTCCACGCACAGGCCGCAGTTCGCCCAGTCGAGACGCACCCCGCGCTCGCGCGCAGCTTCGAGGAGCGCGGCGATCCAGTCGCGGGTGAGGGGGTGATCCTCCTCCTCCACGCTCCGGCCGTGCACCGCGTTCGCGTGGGGCTTCTGGCGGGCGAAGGAGAGCGAGACGGCGCCTTCGTAGGCGAACACGTTGACGTCGTGTCCTCGCCGGATCGCGAGGTCCACGAGGCGCAGCGCCGTCGTGGAGCGCGCGCTCTCGAAGGGCGGATCCATGAGAGCGAAGGTGAGGGTTCTCCTGGAAGTCATCGGTGTTCCTCCGGGTTCTGGTTCAGTGCCAGAGCGCCTTGGCCCCCTCCTCGAGGGCCTCGATCACCACCTCGAGGGACGCGGCCTCGACGCCCTTCGCGAGGCGGCCCACGGCGATGCCGCGCTCGCGCAGGGAGAAGGCGTCCGCCAGGACGCGCACGCCTTCGCGCGAGAGCCCCTGGAGCTGCGCCGAGGCGGAGCCCGGCCGGGCGGGCAGGACCCCGTTCTGGACGAGGAAGAGCGTCACGCGACGACCCTCCGCGGCGAGCTGCGCGGCCAGCTCGTAGCAGCGGCGGGTGGCAGGGTGGGTCCAGGGATCTCGCGACGCGACGAGTAGGAAATGGTCGTTCATGGGTTCCTCCCTCCGTTCGCCGGGTCGCGCGGGCCGACCCGCGGGCGCGAGCGGAGGGTCGCGCGAGCGGGGGCGCCGCGTCCTTACGCGGCGCCTAAGAAACCCTTAAGAAACCCGGAGGAGGGTCCCGGGACCGCGCGGAGGACGCTTCTGCTTCGTGCCGAGTCGAGCGCGCTCGCGCACCAGGTGGAGGAGCCGATCGAGGACCTTCGGCCCGACGGCGACGGGCTCAGCGCGCCTCCGACTCGTCGCGCGCGAGGACGTAGTCCCCCGCGTCGTCCACGCGCGCCTCCCAGCCCGGGTAGACCACGATCGTGGTGAAGGTCTCCTCGACGATGGCGGGGCTCCGCAGCCAGGACCCGGGAGCGAGGTCGCGGCCGCGGAAGACCTGCGTCTCCTCGAAGCCGCGCCCGAGGTTGGCGCGGCGCACGCCCGAGACCTCGGCGGGGCGGGGCTCGGTCGTGAAGCCCGCACCGAAGCGCGGGCGGGGGACCGGGGCGAAGCAGAGCAGCCGGACCCCGGTGATCTCCGGCTCCTCCGCGAGGCGCGCGTGGCCGTACTCTTCCTCGTGTCGGCGGTGGAAGCGCGCGACGGCCTCGTCGCGCAGGGCGTCGCCCAGGTCGCCGGGGTCTCCGGGCCCGCGCACCTCGGCGACGTCCACCGCGAGGGACCAGTTCTGCCCGGGGTAGCGAAGCGAGAGCTGGTAGCGCGCCGTCAGGTCGCCGCGCGCGAAGCCCGCCGCTTCGAGGTGGCGCAGCGCCCGCTCCTGGAGCTCGCGCCAGAGCTCGCGCAGCCGCGCGGGGTCCGCCCGGCTGGCGGGCGCGAGGAACGAACGCTCCTCGTCGATGGAGGGCTCCGCGGCCAGGGCGCCGAGCGCGGAGAAGGCCGGGGACGCCCGGGGCACGAGCACGCGCGCGATGCCGAGCTCCTGCGCCTGGATCGCGGCGAAGAGGGGACCGTTGCCGCCGTAGGCGAGCAGCGTGAGCTCGCGCGGGTCGAGGCCCTTCTGCGCGGTCCAGCGGCGCACGGCCTGGGTCATGTTCGCGTTCACCACGCGCCAGCAGTCGAAGGCGGCGGCCTCGACGCTGCACCCGAGGGGGTCCGCCACGTGCTCGCGGAAGGCTTCCTCCACACCCTTCCGTGTCAGCCGGAAGCTCCCGCCGGCGAACTCGGCCTCCTCGGCGAGGAGGCCGAGCACGAGGCTCGCGTCCGTGACCGTGGGGCGCGCGCCGCCGCGGCCGTAGCAGACGGGGCCCGGGTCGGCGCCGGCGCTCCCGGG
>DASRUS010000110.1:0-9170 GCA_035687825.1 Myxococcota bacterium
GTGGTGCTCGTCTCGCGCACGGGTGCCGCGCTGCGCCGCGTCCTCGACGACGACGGGCGGACCGACCAGGCGGAGCTCGACCGCATCTCGTCCCATCTGAACGCGCTCGTGCGGGGTCAGACGCTGCGCGAGGTGCGCGACCGTCTGGCGCGCGACGCCCGCACGCTCCGCTCGCGCGCCGATCAGCTCCTCGCCCGGGTCGTCGAGATCGGGGCGCGCGCCCTCGCCCTCGAGCCCGCCGATCCCGACGAGCTCGTGGTGGCGAGCTGGCTCGCGCTGCTCGGCCAGCCGGAATTCCGGGACCTCGAGCAGGTGCGCCGGATCCTCGAGGCCGTGGAGACCCAGGAGCGGCTGGTCGAGATCCTGGACGAGATCCTCCCGGCGGAGGGCGTGTGCGTCGCCTTCGGCGAAGAGGTGGGCGAGCCGGCGCTCCGCTCCTGCGCGCTCGTGGCTGCGCCCTACGGCGACGCGTCCCAGCCGCTCGGGGCCCTGGGGGTGATCGGACCGAGCCGGATGGACTACGCTCGGGTCATACCCCTGGTCGAGTACCTCTCGATCCTCGTCACGGAAAAGCTCTCCGAGTGACCCGCAAGCGCGATCCCGAGGACAAGGAAGGTTGGGAGTCCCTGGTCGAGGAGGCCTCGGAGGGGTCGCTCGCGCCGAGCCCCGAGCTCGAACGGGCGATGCAGGAGGCGGCGGACGCCGTGGAGGCCCGGGCGGTGGAACGCGCGGCCGGCGCGGCCGGCAACCGCCGGGAGTCCGAGACCGACACAAGGGAGGCGGCCCTCGAGGCCGAGCTCGCGGCCCTGCGCGACCGCTACGTGCGCCTCCAGGCCGACTTCGAGAACTTCCGCCGCCGTGCGCTCCGGGAGCGGGCGGAGGCCTTTGAATTCGGCCACCAGAATCTCGTCAAGGATCTCGTCCCCACGGTCGATAACCTGGGACGCGCCATCGAGCACGCACGCCAGAGCGGCGGCGGGGACTTCGCGGGTCTCTTGCAGGGTGTCGACCTCGTCCTGCGCGAGCTCGTCGCGGCCCTCGCCAAGCACGGCGTCGTGCGCGTGAGCCCGGAGGGCGAACCCTTCGATCCTTCGCTCCACGAGGCCATGGCGCAGCTGGAGGACGACACCAAGGCCACGGGCACGGTGGTTCAGGTGCTGGAGCCAGGCTACAGCCTGCGCGACCGGCTGATCCGACCCGCCCGGGTGATCGTCTCGAAGCGATCCGCCGCGGGGGGCGGCGGTTCGCGCGGGCCGGCGGTCGAAGACGAGTAGCCGCAGGGGCCTCGGCCAGGGTCCCCGGGGCGGGGGACCCGATCAGCATGGGCAAGGTCATCGGAATCGACCTCGGGACCACGAACTCGTGCGTCGCCATCCTGGAGGGCGGGCGTCCCGAGGTGGTGGCGAACTCCGAGGGCGCGCGGACCACGCCCTCCATGGTGGCTTTCACGGACTCGGGCGAGAAGCTCGTCGGGCAGATCGCCAAGCGCCAGGCCGTCACGAACCCCGAGCGCACGATCTACGCCGCGAAGCGGCTCATCGGCCGCAAGCGCGAGAGCGACGAGGTGGAGCGCTTCGCGCGCAGCTCGCCCTTCGGGATCGAGGCGGCGCCGAACGGCGACGCCTGGCTGCGCGTCGGCGACCGGCTGTGCTCGCCCCAGGAGATCTCGGCGATCGTGCTGGCCAAGATGCGCGAGACGGCGTCCGATTTTCTGGGCGAGGCGGTGACGGACGCCGTCGTCACGGCGCCCGCCTACTTCAACGACTCCCAGCGCCAGGCCACGAAGGAGGCCGGCCGCATCGCGGGCCTGAACGTGCTCCGCATCATCAACGAGCCCACCGCGGCGGCGCTGGCCTACGGGCTCGGCGACAGCGGGAACCGCCGCATCGCGGTCTTCGACCTCGGCGGCGGCACGTTCGACGTCTCGATCCTCGAGCAGAACGACGCGGTCTTCGAGGTGCGCAGCACGAACGGCGACACCTACCTCGGCGGCGAAGATTTCGACCAGCGCCTCGTGGATTTCATGATCGAAGAGTTCCGCAAGGAGACCGAGATCGATCTGCGCCCGGACCGCATGGCGCTGCAGCGGCTCAAGGAGGCCGCGGAGCGCGCGAAGCACGAGCTCTCCTCGGCCCCCGAGACCGACGTGAACCTGCCCTTCGTGAGCGCGGACGCCTCGGGACCGAAGCACCTGAACCTCAGCATCACGCGCCAGCGCTTCGAGGCGCTCGTGGCGGACCTCATCGCGCGACTCGTGGAGCCGTGCCAGACCGCCCTCGCCGACGCGGGGCTCACGCGCGAGCAGATCGACGAGGTGATCCTGGTGGGCGGCATGACGCGCATGCCCCGCGTCCAGGAGAAGGTGCAGGAGATCTTCGGGCGCGCGCCCAACAAGACCGTGAACCCCGACGAGGTGGTCGCCATGGGAGCGGCGATCCAGGCCGGCGTGCTGCGGGGCGAGGTGCAGGACGTGCTGCTCCTCGACGTGACGCCGCTCTCCCTCGGCGTCGAGACCCAGGGGGGGGTGTTCACGAAGATGATCGAGAAGAACACGACCATCCCGACTAAGCGCAGTCAGGTCTTCTCCACCACCGAGGACAACCAGAGCGTGGTGCGCATCCACGTGCTCCAGGGCGAGCGCGACATGGCGGAGGACAACAAGACGCTCGGCCGCTTCGAGCTGGTGGGGATCCCACCCTCGCCGCGCGGCGTGCCGCAGATCGAGGTGAGCTTCGAGATCGACACGGACGGGCTCGTCTCGGTGTCGGCGAAGGACCTCGGCACGGGCAAGCAGCAGGCGATCCGCGTCACCGCCGCGAGCGGGCTGCGGGAGGACGAGATCCAGAGCCTGGTGCGGGAGGCGGAGCAGCACGCCAGCTCGGACCGCCAGCGGCGCGAGGTCGTGGATCTGCGCAACAAGGCGGACGGCCTGGTCTACTCCACCGAGCGCACGCTCCAGGAGTTCGCGGCGCAGGTGGCGGCCCAGGACAAGAGCGCGCTCGAGGCCGCGCTCGGGCGCACGAAGCGCGCGCTCGAAGACGGCAACGCCGACGCGCTCCAGCGCGCGGTTGACGAACTCTCCACGCTCTCCTACCAAATGACCGAGAAGCTCTATGCCTCGCTCGGAGGGGACGCGTCCGGGTGAGAGGCAGGGCCATCCCCCGGATTTCGAGCCGCCGTTGCCGAAACGCGACTACTACGAAGTCCTCGGCGTCTCCCGGGACGTGGCCGCCGAGGAGCTGAAGAAGGCGTATCGGCGCCTCGCGCTCCAGTTCCATCCCGACCGCAACCCCGACGACCCCGCCGCCGAGGAGCGCTTCAAGGAGGCGTCGGAGGCCTACGCGGTCCTCTCGGATCCGCAGAAGCGTCGCGCCTACGACCGCTTCGGCTTCGAGGGCGTGGGAGCCGGGCCGGGCGGGTTCCCCACCGACTTCGGCGACCTCGGCGCCTTCGGCGATCTCTTCAACGACCTGTTCGGCGACCTCTTCGGCGGCGCCGGCCGGGCGGGTGGCCGCCGGCGCGGCCGGGGTCAGCGCGGCGCCGACCTCCGCTACAACCTCGACGTCGAGATGACGGACGTGCTCTCCGGGCTCGAGGCGCGCATCGAGATCCCGAAGATGCGTCCGTGCGCCAAGTGCGGCGGATCCGGGGCGCGCTCGGGCACCGCGCCCCAGCTGTGCACGCGCTGCCGCGGCAGCGGACAGGTGGTGCTCCAGCAGGGCTTCTTCCGCATCAGCCGCCCGTGCGACCAGTGCGGCGGCGCCGGCGAGGTGGTGGCGGAGCGCTGCCCCGAGTGCCGGGGCTCGGGACGCACCGAGAGCAAGCAGTCGCTCAGCGTCCGCGTTCCCCCCGGCGTCGAGGACGGCATGCGCCTGCGGCTGGCGGGCGAGGGCGAGGCGGGCGTCGCGAGTGGGCCGGCCGGCGACCTCTACGTCGTGATCAGCGTGCGCCCGCACCCGCTCTTCGAGCGCGACGGTCCCGACCTCCACTGCGAGGTGCCCGTGCCGTTCGTGCACGCAGCCCTCGGCGCCGAGGTCGAGGTGCCGACGCTCGAGGGCAAGGTGCGCGTCAAGATCCCGGAGGGCACGCAGTCCGGCAAGGTGATCCGCCTGCGCGGCCGGGGGCTCCCCGCGGTGGGCTCGACCCTGCGCGGCGACGAGCACGTGCGCATCTTCGTCGAGGTGCCGACCAAGCTCACCGAGCGGCAGCGCGCGCTCCTCGAGGAGTTCGCGCGCGAGAGCGGGACGGAGGTTTCGCCGGTGACCAAGGGCTTCCTCGACAAGCTCCGCGAGCTCTTCGAGTAGGTCGAGGGTCCGTGCTGCGCGGTGCGCGGTCCGGCTTCGTCCTCGCGGCGCTGCTCGCCCTCGCGGGCTGCCAGCTGCTCGGTCCGCCGGGCGCGCCGAGCGAGGAGGAGCGCTCCGTCTATCGCGAGGCCGTCGCGAAGCGCGAGAGCGATCCCAAGGGCGCGGCGCGCGAGCTCGCGCTCTTCCTCGAGCGCTGGCCGCGCAGCCCCCTCGCCGACGACGCGGCCCTGGCGCTCGCGAAGCTCGAGATCGGACGGGGCGACGCGCTCGCGGCGCTCGCGCGGCTGCGCGCGGCCCTGCGCGCGCAGCCCGAGGGCAACCGCAGCGACGCGATCCGCTACGAGCTCGCCAAGCTCGAGCGCGACCGCGGTGATCCCGCGGCGGGCTATCGCGTGGCGAGCGGGATCCGCCTCTCGCAGCTCTCCCGGGAGGAGCGCGAGCGCGTGCAGCGCCTGCTCGCGGAGCTCGCGGGGGCGAGCGGCGAGCGCCTGGCGCAGCTCCGCTGGATCGTGCAGATCCACGCCGAGGCGCCCGACGAGGACGCGCGCGCCCTCGTGGAGAGCGAGCTCGACGAGCTCGTGCTCCAGCTCGACCGCTCCGAGCTCTTCCGCGCCGCGGAGCAGGCGGGCACGCGCTTCCCTGCGGCGCGCCTGCGCCTGCGCCTCGCGGAGCTGGCCGTGGTGGCGAACGACGCCGACGCGGCGCGCGCGGAGCTCGACCGGCTGGAGCGCCTGCCGCTCACGCGCGACGAGGCGCAGGAGCTGCGCACGCTCGAGGCGCGGCTCGGGCTGCGCACGCCGGTGCCGCGGGCGGAGCTCCCGCCACGCCTCGTGGATCTCGCGGACGTGACGCTGCCGGACCCCGCGCTCGCGTCGGGCACGCTCGGCGTGGTGCTCCCGCTCACGGGATCCTTCGCGGCCTTCGGCGAGCAGTCGCTCCAGGGGATCCTGCTCGCCGCAGGGGTCTTCGACGGTCCGCCGCCCGCGAATCGCGACGCTGGCGTGCGCGTGCGCGTGCGCGACTCGAAGAGCAGCGCCGAGGGCGCGGAGGCCGCGGTGCGCGAGCTCGCGGACGACCCGGCGGTGGGCGCGATCCTGGGGCCGCTCTCCATGAGCGAGACCGCGGCCGCGGCCCGCGCCGCGGACGCGGCGCACGTCCCGCTGCTCTCCCTGGCCCGTGCCGATCGGGGCGCGCCGGCGAGCCCGTGGGCGTTCCGGCTCGGGCTCGCGCCGGAGCTCGAGGCGGCGGAGCTCGCGGAGTTCGCCATGTCGGAGCTCGGGGCGAAGCGCTTCGCGATCCTGTATCCCGGAGACACCTACGGGCGCACCCTCGAGGGCCTCTTCTGGGACGCGGTGGAGGAGCGCGGCGGCGCCGTCGTGGCGGTGGCGAGCTACGACCCCGAGGCCACCGACTTCAAGGACCCGATCCGCCGGCTGGCGGGTTTCGTGCTGCTCTCCGACGCGGAGCAGCGCGCCATCGTCGAGCGCGACAAGCTGCGCGCGCGGGCGCGCAAGCTCCCGCCCCGGGAGGCGCGCGCGATGCTCGAAGAGGCCGGTGCGCTCACCGCGCCCGACGGCTCGCCGCTTCCGCCGCTCGTGGACTTCGACGCGCTCTTCATCCCCGACTCTCACGAGAACGTGGTGCTGCTCGCGCCCCAGCTCGCCTTTCACGAGATCACGGGGGTCCAGCTCCTGGGCACGAACGGGTGGAACCACCCCGACCTCGTGCGCATCGGCGAGCCGCACGTGGAGGGCGCGGTCTTCACGGCGAGCTACCACCGCGAGGTGGCCCACCCGATGGCCTACGAGTTCGCGCGCCGCTTCGAGGCGGCGTACGCCCGCGCGCCCGACGCGCTCGCCGCGGCGGGGTTCGACGCCACGAACCTCGTGCTCGCGCGCTGGATCGCGGGGGCGAGCTCTCGCGCCGAGCTGCGCCAGAACCTGCTCGGCCTGCGCAACCAGCCGGGCATCGCGGGCGTGCTCAGCATCGACGAAGCGGGCCAGGCGCTGCGTCGGCCGCAGCTCCTGACGGTGCAGGAAGGACGCATCGTCAGCGTCCAGTAGGTTCGCGCCTCAAGTCGCTCGGCCGCCGCGTCGAACAGAAGACGATGACGCCCGCCGACGCCGGCTTCGAGGTTCCCGACGAGCTGCCGCTGCTCCCGCTCCGGGAGTTCGTGGTCTTCCCGTACATGGTGGTGCCGCTCTTCGTGGCCCGCGAACGATCCATCGCGGCGCTCGAGGACGCGCTCGCCGGGGATCGCCTGGTGCTCCTCGTGGCGCAGCGCAACGGCGAGCTCGACGAGCCCGGGCCCGACGACCTCCACCGCGTGGGCACCGTGGCCATGGTGACCCGCTCGCTGCGACTGCCGGACGGCCGGGTGAAGGCGCTGCTCCAGGCCCTCGGCAAGGCGCGCGTGGAGAGCTTCGTCGAAGAGGACACGGCGACCTGGGCTCGCGTGACGCCGCTCGCCGCCGACGAGGACGCGCCGTGGTGCGTCGAGGCCGAGGCGGTCATGCGCGCGGTGCGCGCGCGCGTGGAGGAGCTCCTCCCGCTGAAGAATCTCCCGCCCGAGGTGCTCTCGGTGGCGGCGAACGTGCAGGAGCCCGGCCGCCTCGCGGACCTGGTGGCCTCGCACCTGCGCCTGCGCCTGGCGGACGCGCAGGAGGTGCTGGAGACGCTCGATCCCCTGGCGCGCCTGCGGCGCGTGGATGCGATCCTGCGCCGCGAGCTCGAGGTGACCACCGTCCAGGCCCAGATCCAGTCCCAGGCCAAGGAGGAGATCCACCGCAACCAGCGCGAGCACTTCCTCCGCGAGCAGCTCCGCGCGATCCAGTCCGAGCTCGGCGAGGCGGATCCGCGCGTCGAGGAGGTGGACGAGTACCGCATGAAGATCACCGAGGCGGGCCTGCCCGCGGAGGCGAACGTGGAGGCGCTGCGCCAGCTTCGCCGCCTCGAGCGCATGCACCCCGACGGCCCGGAGGCCCAGGTGGTGCGCGGCTATCTCGACTGGCTCGTGGAGCTGCCGTGGTCGCGCACCTCGCCGGACCGCCTCGACCTCGCGAACGCGCGCGCGATCCTCGACACCGACCACGCGCACCTCGCAGGCATCAAGGAGCGCATCCTCGAGTTCCTCGGCGTGCGCAAGCTCCGCTCGGACTCGAAGGGTCCCATCCTCTGCTTCGTGGGGCCGCCGGGCGTGGGCAAGACGTCGCTGGGCCGCTCCATCGCCCGCGCCATGGGCCGAGAGTTCGTGCGCATCTCGCTGGGCGGCGTGCGCGACGAGGCCGAGGTGCGCGGTCACCGCCGCACCTACGTGGGCGCGCTCCCGGGCCGCATTCTGCAGGGGATGAAGCAGGCCGGCACGCGCAACCCCGTCTTCATGCTCGACGAGATCGACAAGCTCGGCTCGGACTTCCGCGGCGACCCCTCCGCGGCGCTGCTCGAGGTGCTCGACCCCGAGCAGAACGCGCGCTTCAGCGACCACTTCCTGAACGTGCCCTTCGACCTCTCCGAGACCTTCTTCATCACCACCGCGAACCTGCTGGATCCGATCCCGCGGCCGCTGCGCGACCGCATGGAGATGATCCGGCTCTCGGGTTACACGCCCGAGGAGAAGCTCGAGATCGCCCGCTCGTTCCTGGTCCCGCGCCAGATGGAGCAGAGCGGACTCGCGCCCGGGCGCATCCGCTGGTCGCCCGCGGCGCTGCGCCGGATCATCTGCGAGTACACCCACGAGGCGGGCGTGCGCGACCTCGAGCGGCGCGTGGCCGCGATCTGCCGCAAGGCTGCGCGGCGCGCCGCGGAAGGGGAGGCCGACGGCTTCTCCGTCACGGTGCGCAACCTCGAGAGCCAGCTCGGCGTGCCCTTCCACAAGGGGGACGACGCGCCGCGTTCGCTGGAGGTGGGGACCGTGAACGGGCTCGCCTGGACGGAGGCGGGCGGCGAGGTGCTGCGCCTCGAGGCGGTGATGACGCGCGGCCGCGGCCTCGTGCTGACGGGCCAGCTCGGCGACGTGATGCGCGAGTCGGGCCACGCGGCGCACACCTACGCGCGCTGGCGGCTGCGCGACCAGGGCCTCGACGAGATGGTGTTCGCGCGCCACGAGGTGCACGTGCACATCCCGGCGGGCGCGATCCCGAAGGACGGTCCGTCCGCGGGCGTCGCGATCGCCACCGCGATCGTGTCCCTCGCGACCGGCGTCCCCGTGCGCCCGGACGTGGCGATGACGGGCGAGATCACGCTGCGCGGACGCGTGCTGCCCGTGGGGGGCGTGCGCGAGAAGGCGCTCGCGGCGCTGCGCGCCGGGATCGGCACGGTGATCCTGCCCCAGCGCAACATGGGCGACCTCGACGAGATCCCCCAGGAGCTGAAGCGCCGGCTGCGCTTCGTCCCCGTGCGCCACATGGACGAGGTGCTCGAAGCAGCCCTCGCCGACCGCCTGCCGCGCACGGGCGCCGCAGTCGTCCCGCGCCCGGGCTTGCGCCCCGCCCGCGTCGTCGCTCCCCGCTGACCGGCCTTCCGTACTCCCAAGATTCCAAGATCGCCGCGGTGCCCGAGGGGCCGGGGCCAGGAGGGGTGCTCCGCTTCGGGCCACATACCGTTTACTCCGCTCGCCTGTGGCTCGCTGCGCGGGCGTGCTTCGGACTTCGATCGAGCCCGAGAGGATTCGCGGCGCAGGGCTATCACCGACCGCGCCCAGCTCACCCCAGCACGCCCTTGCCCGCTCTTCTCTTCGTTCCCCCATCGACGGACGAGTAGGCCGGGGCCGGGAGGGGTCGGAGCGCAGGGCCCGTGTCAGCGCAACCAAGCCCTCGCCCTGACCGTGAGAACCTACGCGTCAACCTCCCGTCGGAGTCTCCGCGTCGT
>DASRUS010000111.1:0-3757 GCA_035687825.1 Myxococcota bacterium
CGCGCTCGGGACGCGACCGCCGACACTTCCAGGTGTGGGGCGGCGGGTTCATCGCCACCGGCGCGGACGAGGGCGAGCTCCACAAGGCCATGGACGACGTGCGCTACCGCGTCGCGTTCTACGGATCCACGCGCAGCTACCGGCCCGTGCTCTCGGCCCACGGCTGGGACGACCTCGGGAACGAGCTCCACCGCATGTCGGTGCAAGGCGAGTGGGGCCAGATGGCGGCGAAGGTCCCGGACGAGCTGGTGCACGCCTTCGCGGCCTGCGCCACGCACCGGGACCTCCCCGCCGCCGTCGAGAAGCGCTTCGGCGGCCTCACGGACGCTATCGGCCTCGGCTTCGCGAAGGACACGCCCGAGGGTCTGGTGCGCGAGCTCGTGGCCGACCTCCGGCGGATCCCGTCGGTCTTCCAGGGCTTCGCCACGAGCTGGGACTGATTCAGGGGCGCGGGGCCCAGCTCGGCGGGTCCCGGTCCGGGCAAAGCCCGGACCACCCGGACTCCGCTCGCTCTACGGCTCGCTGCGCGCGCCTCCGGCGCTTGCCGGCCCGATCTCCCGCCGGAAGCAGAGCAGGCGGGCGCGGCGCTCGGGGTCGTAGTCGTCCCACTTGCTCTCGGGCAGGGCGTCCGGCGTCACGCGCTGGAAGTCCTGGCGCGTGAAGAAGGCGCCCACGCGCTCCGAGGTCGTGCACGCGAACACGGAGCCCAGGCGCAGCCGGCGCGCGCGCTCGAGGGCGAACGCCACGAGGTGCATGCCCACGCCCTCGCCGAGGAAGCGCGTGATGGCGTAGAGCGACGCGATCTCGCCGGCGTCCGAGCCCGGGTGCGGGAGCAGCGAGCCGATCCCGGCGAGGTAGCGCCCCTCGACGAAGGCGCCGAAGCCGCAGGCCAGGATGCGGTCCAGGTCGTCCGTGGGGCGCGGCACCAGGAAGCCCTCTTCGACGCCGCGCTCCAGCAGATCCGCGGCGGCGTCGTAGTCGTCGAGGCCGAGGCGGCGGACACTCACGTAGCGCTTGCGCGTGAAGAGCGTGCCCGAGCCTCCCCACGTGAAGAGCTCGTCCGCCAGCCCCGCGGCGGTGCAGACGTTCACCGCGGGAATGCCCTCGAGCAGCATGCCCCGAACCTCGCGCAGGAAAGGCTCGCGCCGCCCCGCCAGGGGGGGCTGCTGCTTCAGCAGCCCGCGCAGCTCCACGAGATCCACGAACGAGAGGCGCACGCCGTCCTCGCGCACGAGGCCCCCCGCCGGATCCACGAGGACGAGCTTGAAGACGCCGAGGCGCAGCGCCAGCTCCCGCACCGCCCGCAGGAAGGGGAGCGCCGGATCGACGGCGATCCCGAGTCGCGGGGCCGCGCGGAGCGCCCGCCACGCCTCGGCCTCGAGCCGCTCCTCGGCCGCGTCGAGCCAGCGCCCCTCCACGAGCTTCTGCACGGGCTCGCGCTCGGCGGCGACGAGGACCACTCGCGTCCCGCTCCCGGTGAGCGCGTCGAGGGCCTCCGCGAGGGGGGTCGGGTCCTCGCCCCGGGGCAGCGCCACGGCGAGGGTGCGCCCGCGAAACTCGCGCAGGTAGAACTCGCGCTCGGAGAAGCCCGGCTCGGGGGTCCGGTCCACGAGCGCGGAGTCTAGCCGCGAGACCCCCCTCGGCGGCCCGCCGACCCGGGTCAGCCGCCGGGAGCGTAGTAGTGGGTGGGGGCCGGGCCCCGCCTTTGTGCGGAAGGACACTTCGGGTCCCCGGGAGGACCACCGATACCGGGGATGGAAGAAAACCGTTGTTAGTTCGCAGGGATGCGGGACGATGGCAACCGGCCCCGCCATCCCTTCGTCCCCGCAGGGGCTTTCGCGGACGGAACGACACGCGCTGGATCGAGAAAGTTGTGGAAACGGCCCTCGAAACAAGAGAAGATCATGGGCCGCACGGACTGCCCCCCAAACAGCCGGCGGCCAGCCGAAGCCCCGCGACGTCCCACCGCGCTCCACCGGTCGAGGACGCCCAGGTTGGAGTTCGGATGACACCCCGGGTGGCCCTATGGAAGACGGGTCGGGAAGCGGCGCCTCCTGCTCGTGAAACCGGGACCCCCTGGGCGGTATCTACGGCTCGGATGCGAGCCGCGGACCGAGAGGACGGAGACGTGAAGTTCGACGAACGCCATCCCGCGTCGGGCAAGGACGAGTCGGCGCAGGCTCCCTCCGGGCCCGCGGTCGGCACCGCCGAGGAGCTCGATCCCGGGCGCGAGCGCCGGCCGCTCGAGTCCTATTTCCAGGAGATCGGCGGCACGCGGACGCTCAAGCGCGAGGAGGAGGTCGTCCTCGCCAAGGAGCTCGAGGCGGCGACGGCCGAGCTGCGCGCCGCGCTGTACGCGATTCCCCTGTCCGCGCGCCACGTGGTCGGGCGCTGGGACGGGCTGCGCGCGCTCTCGCACACCGGCGCCAAGCTCTCCGAGACGGCGGGCGAGGAGGACACCGGCGAGGTCGCGGCGCGGGTCGAGCGCTGCGTGCAGCGCCTGCGGCGCCTGCTCGCCCAGCGCGACCGCGACGTCGAGCGCGGCGCCCGGGCCGCCGAGATCGAGCGCGTGGACGGTCGGGTCGGCCGCGAGCTCGAGCGGGCGCAGCTCTCCCTCGCGCTCCTCGGCGAGCTGCGCCAGCGCAGCCTGGCGCTCGGCGCCGCCATGCAGAAGGCGCGCGTCGGGTCGCGGAAGCTCCGCTCCCTCGAGGGCGAGGCGGGCATCTCGCGCGGGCGGATGCGCCAGCAGATCGACCGGGTCGAGGCGGCGCACGCGCGGATGACGAACGTGAAGAACCGCTTCATCGAGCACAACCTGAAGCTCGTGGTGGCGATCGCGAAGGACTACCGGAACCTCGGCCTCTCGTTCCCGGACCTGATCCAGGAAGGGAACCTGGGGCTGATCCGCGCGGTGGAGAAGTTCGACCACCGGCGCGGCTTCAAGTTCTCCACCTACGCGGTGTGGTGGATCCGCCAGGCGCTGGTGCGCGCGATCCAGAACCACTCGCGCACGATCCGGCTGCCGTCCCACGTCCACGACCGGCTGCAGCGCAGCCAGCGCGTGCGCGCGGAGCTCACGGGCAAGCTCGGCCGCGATCCCACCGCCGCGGAGCTGGCGCCCGCCCTCGGCACCGATCTCGACGCCATCGAGTCGCTGGACCGGCTCTCGCGCGAGGCGATCTCGCTCGAGTCGTCCGTGGCCGGGACCGAGAAGCGCCTCGAAGACTTCGTGGCCGACGCCACGAGCGATTCGCCGGACGGCGACCTCGACAGCGACCGCATGCGCTCGGGTGTGGGCGCGCTGATCGGGATCCTCACGGCCCGCGAGCAGCTGATCCTGCGCCTGCGCTACGGGCTCGGCGCCGAGGAGGAGCACACGCTCGAGCAGATCGGGCAGTCGCTCGGCCTCTCGCGCGAGCGCGTGCGGCAGCTCGAGGCGCGCGCGCTGAAGAAGCTGCGCGACACGGCCCCGGCGCAGAACCTGCACCCGATCCTCGAGCCCTAGCGGCTTGGCGCTCCCGATCGGTCTCCCGCCGGTCGCACAGCTCGGCTACGTGGTCCGCAGCATCGACGCCAGCGTCGCGCTCTACGAGCCGCTCTTCGGCCCCTTTCGGCGCATGGACGGCTCGGTGCAGGGCGCCGACTACCGCGGCCGACTGGCCGACTGCGAGCTGCGGCTGGCCTTCGCCTGGAGCGGCTCGCTCGAGATCGAGCTGATCGAGTGGGTCTCCGGAGAGAGCCCGCACCGCGAGTTCCT